>NZ_JAMOKU010000049.1:0-39287 GCF_023656845.1 Parabacteroides sp. Y3-G-102
CGAGGCTTCCTCCGCAGTGGTTTTTTCATGGTTGTTTTGCATGGAAAAAGAAAAACGGTATTTTTGCCGCTGTGAACCGGTTCAGGAAACAACTTTCAACCCTGTGAAGTTTTTCAGGAGAAGGTTCTCTAAGATGTGAAGTACCTTAGAAAATAACAGTAAAATCTGTGAAGTAAATTTAGGCATAGTCAACGGTATAACTTCCCTTCTTGAAGAATATATACTTCAAGTGGCATAGGATATATACTTCATAGCCCAAGTAAGTATATCTTCTATCGCAGGTATGTCACTGATTTGCTACTGACCCGAAATAAGGCCGCACTCCTTCCGGCAGGAAGAAACGGATATCCTTGCCGGTTTGGTAAGCGTTACGGATAAATGTGGAGGAGATTTCCATCAAGGGAGCGTCTACCTTTTTCACGTTCGGATAAATGGTTGGGATCGAGATATCGAATCCTAGGCGGGGATAAATCAGCAGTTTGTAGTTTTGGAGTATTTTTTCATATTCTTTCCATCGGGGAAAAAGCTGCCAGTTATCGGCTCCCATGATAAAATAAAAGTCCCTATCCGGATAGTTGCTGGATAAGGCTCGCAAGGTATCAATGGAATAAGAAGGTTTCGGCAGGTGGAACTCAATATCGCAGACCTTGAATTTCGGATATCCGTCAATGGCGGCTTGGACCATTTCCAACCGTAGTGAGTCATCTAGCAAGTCATCCTTTTTCTTCAGCGGATTATGAGGCGTGACCACGAACCACACCTCATTCAGTCCCTCGAACTCACATAGCCAGTTCGCCAAGGCGAGATGGCCTATGTGAATGGGATTGAACGATCCACTGTAGATGCCGGTCTTGAGTCTCATCCGATTTATACTTACCCCTTCTTTTGCCAACCCTTATAGTTGATAAAACAAATGAATATATTAAATATCAGGGCACCCCCGATGATATACTCCTTATAATACAGGCTGATACCACCTAATACGAGGCTCGCTATCCCACAAACGATAGAAAGCCCCATCATAAAACGGGTATTCTTGAATATATTAGGCATAGACTATTTGTTTAAGAACTCACGAATGATCTTCAACGCGTCTTTTTGGGCAGTCTCCAGATCATCGTTTACGACAACCTTATCAAACTGTCCCGTGAACCCTAATTCATACTCAGCCTTGGCGATACGGCTTTCGATAACTTCCGGGCTGTCTGTTCCCCGTCCTTCCAATCGCTTCCGTAGGTCGTCGATGCAAGGAGGTTGGATAAAGACAGACAGGGCACGGTCTCCATAGAATTTCTTGATATTGCATCCGCCTACCACATCCACATCGAAAATCACGTTGTCCCCTTCATTCAAGATACGCTCTACCTCGCTTTTTAACGTACCGTAATATTTATCGGTATACACCTCCTCATATTCCAAGAAGTCTCCATTAGCGATACGACTGCGGAACTCTTCCGGCGTAAGGAAATAATATTCCACACCATTCTTCTCGGTTCCCCGCGGAGCCCGGCTGGTAGCCGAGATGGAGAAACGAAGGTGTAAATCTTGTTTCAAAAGATAATTAATAATGGTTGATTTTCCGGAACCCGAGGGTGCGGAGAAGATAATTAATTTGCCAGCCATTCTCGTTAATCTTATTATAATACGTTTAGTACCTGTTCCTTGATTTGTTCCAACTCGTCTTTCATCTGGACCACGATCTTCTGCATCTCGGCGTGGTTGCTCTTTGATCCGAGCGTATTGATCTCACGCCCCATTTCCTGAGCGATAAAACCGAGCTTCTTGCCTTGGCCGTGACCGGATTCCATGGTTGAGATAAAATATTTCAAGTGGTTGTCCAGACGGTTCTTTTCCTCGTTGACATCCAGCTTCTCTATGTAATAGATCATCTCCTGCTCGAAACGATTCTTGTCGTAGTCCTTCTCGGCTATCTTTTGCAGGTTATCCATGATACGAGCCTTGATCTTCTCGATACGTTCCCCCTCGTATTTCTCCACTTCTTTCAACAGAGTGGCGATATTGGCTATCTTTTGCTCAAAAAGCTTTTGAAGCATGGCTCCTTCTTGGATACGGAAATCACACAGGTGCTTGATAGCGTCCTTTACCGTTTCTAAAACCACCTCCCATTCGAATTCGTCCGGTTCTACGGTCTCAGACTTGATTGCGTCCGGCATCCGGAGCAAGGTCTGGAACCAATCGTTCGGAACGCTGATATTCAGTTTCTCTGCGATCTCCTTGATTTGGTTGTAATAATTCTCTACGGCGGCAAGATTGATCTGTGTAGGAGTATCTTTGCCTATATATTCTATAAAGATATTGAACTCAACTTTTCCCCGCTCCAAAGATTGAAGTAACAGGCTCCGAAGCTCCATTTCCTTATCCTTGTATATGGAAGGGATACGGGTGGACAAATCCAATTGCTTACTGTTTAAAGCCTTTATCTCTACGGTTACTTTTTTTGAAGGGAGCTCGGCAGTAACCTTACCGAACCCAGTCATTGATTGTATCATTTTTCTCAAAAGTTTGCGCAAAGATAGTGGTTTCCTTTTAGATTTGATGTTTATTTTCTCATAAATAGATGTTTCTCATAGGGCTGCCTTGATAGTATAATGAATTTTTGTATACCTTCGCAGCCTAATCAGATTGAAGGATTGAGATTGTTTGTTCGTTCAATTATCAATTGTTAATAGTTAATTATTATGTCATTGATCTTAAATATCGAGACATCCACTTCCGTATGTTCAGTAGCCCTGTCGGAAGGGGAGGAGGTGGTCTTTGAGAAGGCTTCCTTCGAGGGGCCGTCTCATGCGGCGTTATTGGGCGTTTATATGGAAGAGGCATTAGAAGCCGCGAAGTCGAAAGGGATAAAACTGGATGCTGTGGCGGTAAGTAGCGGACCCGGATCTTATACGGGGTTACGCATCGGGGTGTCTGTGGCTAAAGGATTATGCTTTGGGTATGGTATTCCTTTGATCGGTATTCATACGCTGGATATTTTAGCGTCTGCCGCTATCCGGAAAAATAAGGAGGAGGCCGATTGCTTGTATTGCGCTATGTTGGATGCCCGTCGTATGGAAGTCTACTCTTCGATTTATGATTCCCATCTCAACACGATACGTGCCACGACTGCTGATATCGTAGATGCTGATTCGTATGCTTCTTTTTTAGAGAACGGTAAGGTTTGTTTCTTTGGAGACGGTGCCGCTAAATGTGAGACGGTAATCACTTCTCCGAACGCCTGTTTTATAGATGGTATCTATCCATTAGCTGTAAATATGGTATCCTTGTCGCAGAAAGCATATGATGATGGCCGTTTTGAGAATGTGGCTTATTTTGAGCCTTTCTATTTGAAAGAATTCCAAGCAACGATCGCTAAGAACAAAGTGCTGAACGAGGCGTTAGGGAAAAACAAATAAGAGTAAGGGTACACAACCAAATTCATGTTCCGGCTGTTTATTCTAAAATGAATAAATCAGTTAAAGACATGAGAAAGAAAAGTGTGAATACGCTATTGGTATTTGGTGTGGTTGTCGCTATAATCCTTTTGATGATCTGGTTGTTCCTCGGGACAACGTTGGTGGAGGATACGAGTACGGAGATTAGTCCGGTTCCTATAGAGCAAGCTAACTGAGAACAATAACATAAAAAGGCGGGATCCTTTCGGACCTCGCCTTTTTTAATATAGATAGTTGTTTTTATTAACCAAGGAATCCTAGCAAGATACCGGCAGCTACAGCGGAACCGATTACACCTGCTACGTTCGGACCCATAGCGTGCATCAACAAGTAGTTGGTCGGGTCATATTCCAAACCTACAACTTGTGAGATACGAGCTGAGTCAGGAACGGCGGATACACCGGCGTTACCGATAAGCGGATTGATCTTATTGCCGTCTTTCAATATTAAATTGAATAACTTAACGAACAATACACCGGCGCAAGTAGCGATCACGAATGATAACGCACCTAGACCGAAGATCTTGATAGAGTTCAATGTCAAGAACTGTGTAGCTTGGGTAGAAGCACCTACCGTGATACCCAATAAGATCGTGATTGTATCGATCAGCGGACCACGAGCAGTCTCTGCCAAACGACGAGTCACGCCACTTTCTTTCAATAAGTTTCCGAAGAATAGCATACCTAACAATGGTAAACCGGACGGAACCAAGAAGCAAGTAAGCAACAAACCAACGATCGGGAAGATAATTTTTTCCGTGGAAGAAACGGCTCTCGGCGGTTTCATACGGATCAAACGCTCTTTCTTAGTCGTAAGCAATCTCATGAACGGCGGTTGGATAATAGGAACCAACGCCATGTATGAGTAAGCGGATACCGCGATCGCACCCATTAAGTTTGGCGCTAACTTAGAAGACAGGAAGATAGCCGTCGGACCGTCAGCACCACCGATAATACCGATAGCACCTGCTTGGTTCGGCTCAAATCCCATTTGAAGAGCAATCGTATAAGCACCAAAGATACCGAACTGAGCCGCTGCACCGATCAACATCAACTTAGGATTGGAGATCAATGCGGAGAAGTCGGTCATGGCCCCGATACCGAGGAAGATCAATGGCGGATACCATCCAGAGGTCACACCCTGATAGAGGATGTTCAGTACAGACCCTTGCTCATAAATACCTACCTGAAGACCTGCGTCCTTGAAAGGGATATTACCGATCAAGATACCAAATCCGATAGGGATCAAAAGCATCGGTTCAAACTCATATTTAATCGCCAGGAATATAAACAACAGACCTACCAGAATCATGATGAGATGTCCCGGAGTAGCGTTGTATACACCTGTATAGGTAAGGAACAGTTGTAAGTTCTCACCTAAGAATGTTAAAAAGCTCTCTTGCATAGTCTTATCCGATTACTACGAGATCAGCACCTTCTAGCACAGAGTCTCCCTTGTGTACTTTAATTTCTATAATCTTACCGTCACGGTCTGCGTTGATGTTGTTCTCCATCTTCATAGCCTCAAGGATAATCAATGTTTGACCTCTCTTCACGGTATCACCTACGTTGCACTTAACCTGCAAGATAACACCTGGCAGCGGAGTCTTAACAGCACCTTGTGTAGTAGAGGCTGCCGGACGAGTAACTACAGGGTCGCCACTTGCTGTTGTCGGTGCTTGAGCCGGACGTTTCAATGTAACCATTTGTTTCTTCGCCGGTTTCTCTAATTTTACTTGATAAGGTGTACCATTTACTTCAACATCTGCGATGTCATCCACTACAGAATTGATGTGTACTTTATATACGTTACCGTTAATGGTATATTTAAAACTTTTCATTCTTTGTTCGTTTTTAGATAATTACTTATGTGGGGTTTGACGCAAACCGTAGAGTTTTGAACTCCAAGGAGAATAAGTCCTTTGTACCTTGTGGATCGTAAGAACCGTGTGCTCGATGTCATGATTGTCATCACTCATCTCGTACAAAGCAGTAGCGATAGCGGCAAAGATCTCACCAGACTCTTGTCCGGCGTCAACCGATACACTTGTTGTTCCCGCAGCTTTTTGAGCGTTACGTTTGCTCGCGGATATAGACAATCTACCGATCTGCTTAAAGATGATGTATAACAAAAATAATCCCAAGAACACTACAGCCATAGCGGTAATGGTCATACCGATACCTAAAGAGTCATTCTGTTTGAAATTATCGATTTTCTCATTAGAATCCAATGTTAGGTTATTCGTACTGGGAGTAACTTTCTTCAGCTGTGCCCATTCATCTTTACCATCGATCACTCTACCGTAACTGATATCAGCCATTTGTCCGGCAGGGATCGTAACTTCGTCGATCAATGTTTTACCATCTGCATCATACAGAGCTATATAATTCTCCTTAGAAGGATCTAATACGAAGTTAACGTGGAATGTACCTCTGCCCGGCTGTCCGTCAGCCCAAAATAGTGTGTGCTGGCGGGGTTGGATCTGAGTCAATACGTCTCCCTTTGGGATCGGATATTTCATGGGATTGTTTTTGTCGTCTGTCAAATAACATCCCGCGATATTTACCGTTCCGGCCGAAGTGTTGAACAACTCAATCCAGCCATGACGTTTGCCATAGTCATCAACGAAGTTATCCTCGTTGATAACCAATACTTCATTAATACGCATGGAGGTTGCGCGCTGTGCCTTTGCCCCGAATGAAATGAGCAAAGCGAACAGTAGCAATACCCCTATTTTCTTATTTATCATATTCATCTCCTGTTTTACGGATTATAGAGGCAGGTTATCATGTTTCTTAGCAGGATTGCTTAACTTCTTAGTCTGCAATTGCTGCAAAGCACGAATAATACGGAAACGAGTGTTACGCGGTTCGATAACATCGTCGATATAACCGTATTGAGCTGCGTTATAAGGATTAGCGAATGCTTTCTTATATTCAGCTTCTTTCTCTGCTGCGCATGCTTTCGGATCTTCAGCGGCTGCTACTTCCTTGGCGAAGATAACCTCTACGGCACCGCTCGGGCCCATAACGGCGATCTCGGCTGTCGGCCATGCGTAATTCATATCACCACGTAAATGTTTAGAACTCATCACGCAATAAGCTCCACCGTAAGACTTACGCAATGTAACGGTAATCTTAGGAACGGTAGCCTCACCATAAGCGTAAAGCAATTTAGCGCCGTGAAGGATTACACCGTTGTATTCCTGACCTGTACCCGGAAGGAATCCCGGAACGTCAACCAATGTTACCAAAGGAATATTGAAAGCGTCGCAGAAACGAACGAAGCGACCTGCTTTACGAGATGCGTTGCTATCCAAGCATCCTGCCATAACCTTCGGCTGGTTAGCTACGATACCGACGGATTGTCCGTTGAAACGAGCGAAACCTACGATGATATTCTTAGCGTAGTCCGCATGGACCTCTAGGAACTCGTTGTTATCGACGATCGTACCGATAACCTCATACATATCGTAAGATTGGTTGGCGTTATCGGGAATGATATCGTTCAATACATCATCCAGACGATCGATCGGGTCTTTGCACTCAACTAACGGCGTTTCCTCTAAGTTGTTCTGAGGTAAGAAACTGAGCAATTTACGAATCAATTGCAAACCATCTTCTTCTGTATCGACAGCGAAATGGGCTACACCCGATTTGGTAGTGTGTACGCTGGCTCCACCCAACTGCTCTTGGGTTACATCCTCACCTGTTACGGTTTTTACGACTTTCGGGCCAGTCAAGAACATGTAGCTGGTACCACGTGTCATGATGTTGAAGTCTGTCAAAGCCGGAGAATAAACGGCTCCACCGGCGCAAGGGCCGAAGATACCGGAAATCTGGGGAACAACACCGGAAGCCAAGATGTTACGTTGGAAAATCTCAGCGTATCCTGCCAAGGCATTTACTCCTTCTTGGATACGAGCTCCACCGGAGTCGTTCAAACCGATAACGGGAGCGCCCATCTTCATGGCTTGATCCATTACTTTACAGATCTTCATAGCCAAAGCCTCAGACAAGGCTCCACCGAATACGGTGAAATCTTGAGCGAAGATATATACCAAACGTCCGTCGATCGTACCATAACCTGTTACGATACCATCGCCTAAATATTTAGTTTTCTCGATACCGAAGTTTGTACAACGGTGTTGAACAAACATGTCGAATTCCTCGAAACTACCTTCGTCAAGCAACATGGCGATACGCTCACGAGCGGTATATTTGCCTTTTTTGTGCTGTGATTCGATTCTTTTCTCTCCTCCACCCAAGCGAGCTTGCTCACGAAGTGCGATGAGCTCTTTTACTTTTTCAAGCTGGTTACTCATTGTATTTTGATTTGTTGTTAGAAATGAACGGATTAATTATTTGTTGCCCGGCATGCAAAGCTCTGTCAATACGCTGCAAGTTGATTTCGGGTGAAGGAAAGCGATGTTCAAGCCTTCTGCGCCACCACGGGGAGCTTTATCGATTAATTTAACGCCTTTTTCCTCAGCCTCGTTCAAAGCTGCCTGTACATCAGGTACCGCGAATGCGATATGGTGGATACCTTCACCTTTTTTCTCGATAAATTTTGCGATCGTGCTATCTTCGCTGGTCGGCTCTAGTAATTCAATCTTAGTCTGTCCTACCTTGAAAAATGCGGTTTTTACTTTTTGGTCTGCTACTACTTCGATATTGTAGCATTTTAATCCAAGAACGCCTTCATAATAGGGTAAACAAGCCTCGATACTCTTCACTGCGATACCTAAATGTTCGATATGTGTAAGTTCCATGTCAATAATAATTTAAAGATTTAGTAAATGTTTGTTTCTATTGTGTGCAAATGTACACTACTTTTTATGAATGAGGAAATAATTTTTTGTTTTTATCTCCCAGTAAATGTGTTTAAAGATACATTTTATTAAAAATCGACAATCAGACGAACGTTCAATTGACGTCCGGTCAGATAGTTTGGAACTGCGTATTGGACATTATATACATCTGTTATCCAATAGTAGGAACTAACGTTTTTGATGTCTAATATGTTAAATACATCCAGACCTAGCCAAATGTTTTTCAAATGGCGGAAGAAGCCCCTGTCCATGATAGCGTCCGTGCCTCCTGCCAATTGATAGGAGAGGCCGATATCTACACGTTTGTAGGCGGGCGTACGGAAATAGCCGGCTTCGTATCCTTTGCCCGGGATTGTCTGGGGAAGTCCTCCGGATAGAACTCCTTTCAGATTTAGCTTGACTCGTTTATAGCCCGGGAAATAATCTTGGAAGAAGAGTGAGATGTTGTAGCCTTGGCTATTGGCCATAGGTACGGTCGTTGTTTCCCGGATGGTTTGCTGGGCTTTCATCAAGGAGAAGCTGATCCATGAGTCGGTACCCGGTACGAATTCTCCGAAGAATTTGACATCGAGTCCCATGGCGTAACCTTTGGCGCAGTTCTCACCGTAATAGCGGATCTTGACGTTATCTACGGTGTAGGGATTCAGATTGTCCAGCTTTTTATAGTACATCTCGGCGGTCACCTTGAAATTCCGGTCTACGGCACGGAACGTATAATCTCCTCCCAATATGAAATGGATGGAGCGTTGTGACTTTAGATCTTTGTTCAATACCGTGATATTATTGCCGTTCTTATCTTTGTCTACTCTACGTAATTCCTTGTAGAAGGGCGATTGATAATACAGTCCGGTGGCGAAACGGAGCGTCAAGTCTTGGTCGAAGTTCGGGATAAAGCCCAATGAGGCACGGGGACTGAAAAGGAACTCCTTATTATAAGTCCAATAACTACCTCTAACCCCTGCGACTAACGTGAACAGACCTTGCTTGGTCCTGAATTTGAATGCGTCTTGCGCATAAGCGGAAAAGCGTGTGCTTTCTATCTGATTATCAGAAAAGAGGTTCGAATATACACTTACGTTATTACCGGTTTGGGGCAAAGAATAACCTGAGGAATCCCTTTTTTCCCATTCACTGATCTTATCATTGATTTTCTCCATTTGTACCGTGGCTCCCCATTTCAACGTATTGTTTAAAAGGCGGGCCATCCCATAGTGCCCGACATTCATGACGGTGGAGTTCAAACGGTTTCGTGCGTGCTCGTGATAACGGCCTACGGACATGGCGGCTGACGCGTCGTCATCCGGATTTTTCGCTCCGTTCTCGCTCAGCCAATATTCTCCGGCGATATCGTATCCCTCTTCTTCCTTGCTTTTGAAAGCGGAGGCTTGAAGTCCCAACTCTGTGTTCTCATTGGGGTTGTGTTTCAATGTAAGCGCACCGAATAAGGTTTGGAAACGGTCTCTTTCCCTTCCGTCGAAATAGACTTTGAAGTTCTTGGGATGCTCGGCTGTACCGAAAGAGGTTTCCCGGCTATAAGGGGTGAATTTATAATTATTGTTAGCGAGGTTTCCTAAGAAATTGATTTCCCATTTAGGGGCCAATTGGTACGTGATGTAAGTTTGCAGATCGATAAATTTAGGGTCGTATTCAGCGTCTGTATCCATGGTACCCAAAATAGACCGACCGCTTTTAAAGCGGAAACCCGTTACTTGGGTAAATTTACCGATAGAACTGCCTACATAAGCATTCGCTCCCAACAAGCTCGCGGAAGCCGAGCCTTCGAATATCTTAGGCTTTTTATAGGTAATATCCAGCACGGAACTCATCTTGTCTCCGTAACGAGCCTCGAAGCCACCGGCGGCGAAATTGACCGCCTCCGTCAGGTCCGGATTGATAAAACTAAGGCCCTCTTGTTGTCCCGAGCGAATCAGAAGCGGACGGAATACCTCGATCCCATTCACATAAACGATATTTTCATCATAACTACCTCCACGTACGGAATACTGGGAACTTAGCTCGTTATTGGACGATACGCCGGCAAACGTAACGACCAAGCTCTCTATACTACCTCCGGAGGGATCGGGCAATAATTTAATTCTGTCCGCATTTAAGGACTCCATGGTCGTGGTCTGCTTGCGGATGGCAGTAACGGATACTTCCCCTAAATCAAATGAGGTATTGTTCATCTGTACGTTCAGGCGCATGTCGGCTTGTGCCGAGGGAATGATACGCTCGGCTTTATTATATCCCAGACAGGAGTAAATAATGGAGATAGAGTCTCCCGGCGATATGGAAAAGGAATAATATCCCTTCTCGTTGGTCATGGAGCCGATCAACGTGTTCTTAACCCGGACATTCACTAATTCCAGAGGGTTACCGTCGGCGTCACGGACATAACCAGTGATTTTTATGCGGCCCTCGCCAAAGGCACTCACGGAAATAAGTATAAATAGCAGCGCGGCTATCGCACGAATCTTCATAATCTATTGTTCAATTATAAAAATACTAACGAGAAAAAAGAACGATACGTATATATGGGTGCAAAAAATTATATTTATATTTGCGAATCTTAATATTAAAAGAGTACAAAGAACGAAAAAAATGGAGAGTTTTGCAACACTTATACAAAATAGAAGAAGTACACGTAAGTTTACCGAACAACTACTTTCACCCGAGCAGGTAGAACTGATCTTGAAAGCGGCGTTGATGGCTCCGGCCTCAAAACGTAGTAATCCTTGGCAGTTCGTGGTCGTGGAAGATAAGGAAATGTTGAAGAAACTTGCCGGGTGTAAGAAAAATGGTTCCGCTTTTCTGGAGGGTTGTGCCTTGGCCGTGGTTGTCTTGGCGAATGTGATGGAAAGCGATGTTTGGATCGAGGACGCTTCGGTCGCTTCTATTTATATGCAATTGCAAGCAGAGGATTTGGGATTGGGCAGTTGCTGGTGTCAGATCCGGAACCGGGTAACAGAGGACGAGGCGGATTCGAATAATTATGTTCGTTCGTTGCTGGATATCCCTTATCAATTGGATGTCTTGTCTATCATTGGTATCGGTTATAAGGATCAGGTTCGTAAGCCTTTTGATGAATCCCATTTACAATGGGAGAAGATACATATAGGAAAGTTCTCTCTTCCGGAAGAAAATAAAGAGACGGGAGAATGAGAGTCGTATTTGTTGGTGCCGGAAACTTAGCTACCCGGCTTTCGTTGGAAATGCGTAAGTCCGGAATGAGTATCGGGCAAGTGTATAGTCACACAAGTGAGCATGCTAAGATTTTAGCCGATGAATTGGGATGTGGGTGGACTGTTGTCCCGGAAGAGATTGTGGAAGATGCCGACTTGTATGTTTTCTCTTTGAAAGATGCCGTGCTCCAAGATGTTATCGCCCGTGTAAAACCGAATAACGGTTTGTGGGTGCATACGGCAGGGAGTATGCCAATCTCTGTATTTGAAGGTCTTACGGCTAGATATGGGGTGGTTTATCCGTTACAAACGTTTAGTAAGAGTAGGAAGGTGGATTTCAAGAAAATACCGTTCTTTTTAGAGGCGAACTCGTCTGAAGATGAGAAGGTGCTGGGCGAGGTGGCTAGGGCGCTCTCCAGTGATGTCCGTTTCCTCTCCTCCGAGAAGCGAAAGAACTTACATTTAGCGGCGGTTTTCGCTTGTAATTTTACGAATCATATGTATGCGCTAGCTGAAAAGATCTTGGAAGAACAGCAAATACCGGGAGAGGTCTTGTTACCTTTGATAGACGAGACAGCCGCTAAGGTACATGTAATGTCGCCGGCGCAAGCCCAAACGGGACCAGCTATACGATATGACGAGAATGTGATAAACAAACATATGGCTATGCTTAAAGATCCGGATATGCGAAATCTATATGAGCTGATTAGCCGAAGTATACATAAGGAGGCTCGACATGAGTAGTATAAACTATGATTTGAGAAAAATAAAGGCTTTTGTCTTTGATGTAGACGGGGTGCTATCCTGCGATGTGATTCCGCTTCACCCGAATGGCGATCCGATGCGTACGGTCAATATCAAGGATGGCTATGCCTTGCAATTGGCCGTGAAGAAAGGTTATGAGGTCGCTATAATTACGGGCGGATATACGGAAGCCGTACAGATTCGCTTTTCTCGTTTGGGTATACAGCATATTTATATGCGTAGCGCTGTAAAGGTGCATGACTTTAAGGATTTCATGGAAAAAACGGGCTTGTCTCCTGAGCAAATCATGTATGCGGGTGATGATATTCCTGATTATGAGGTAATGACGCGAGTCGGATTGCCGGTGGCACCTGCGGATGCGGCTCCGGAGATCAAGGAGGTAGCGAAATATATATCCTCCCGGCGAGGTGGCGAAGGCGTAGCTAGGGACGTGATCGAGCAAACGATGCGGGCGCAAGGACACTGGTTCGGCGAGGAGGCTTTTGGGTGGTAAAATTTTGGTGAATGTGTAACGCTTAATCGAATAGGTTATGTTAGAGAATTTAAAAAAGTACAAGATCGTCTTAGCCTCTAATTCTCCGAGACGACGGAATTTGTTATCTGGTCTGGATATCGACTTCGAGGTGAGGGTAATTTCGGATATTGACGAGTCTTACCCGGATTCTATTGACTCCATGGAGATCCCTTTATATATTGCCCGTTCGAAAGCGGAGGCCTATAAACCGACTATGGCGGATGATGAATTGCTAATCACGGCAGATACGATCGTTTGGACGTTTGACGGGGTTATGGGAAAGCCTGCGAATCGAGAGGAAGCTTATGCTATGCTTCATGCTTTGTCGGATCATGTACATCAGGTAATAACCGGTGTTTGTATCATGACGAAGGACAAAAATGTAGGCTTTTCCGTCGAATCTGCGGTTTGTTTCGCTAAATTGGGTGATGAAGAGATTAATTATTATTTGGATAAATATAAACCTTATGATAAGGCGGGAGGGTATGGCATTCAGGAGTGGATCGGTTATATTGGGGTAGAGGCTATCAATGGTAGCTTTTATAACGTGATGGGATTACCTGTGCAAAAGCTTTATCAGGAATTGAAACATTTTTAATCTCAATTCAAGGTAAAGTATTTATCCTTCATATAATATTCTATCTGATTTAATGTGTGCGCTAAGGCTGGGGGAATCGGTAAGACGACCGGTTTCTCCACATTCCATTCCGGGTCATTTATGATCATGTCGGATAGACTGCCCGCATGTATTAAGATAAGGCGGGTAGGGGCTGAGGCTATAACCTTATGATTGGTGTTTTGCGCAAGTAGCATGAAATGATCTTTTGCCACTTCCGCTATATGTGTCCCTTCTTGGCTGTAAATAATAAGTTTTCCCGAAAATACGAAGATTAATAGGTTATCCGTGGTTGTGGTATTAAACAGGGAATCTCCGGCTCTCAGTATTTTGCATTCAAGTTGATTTAGATAACGCTTCATGTAGGAACTTAAGGATTTTCGAGGATAGCCAATGTTTTTCTGTTAGGAAGGTATTCCAACATACCTTTTGAGTAGGTGACTTTCTGTTGTCCGTTGTTGTCCGCATAAATAATGAAATACTCTATTTGGGGGATGGATTGTGCCAGTAGCTTCGCTTTCTCGACTCCCAAAACCATGAAAGTCGTAGCGTAAGCGTCTGCTGTCATACAATCTTCCGCCACGATGGTCGCGCTAAGAATATTTTGTCCAGCGGGATAACCGGTCGCCGGATTGATCGTATGGGCATATTTCTTACCATCCTTGATGTAGAAGTTTCGGTAGTCGCCAGAAGTAGCCACACCCCCTTTTTGGCATAATTGTACGATCTCTTCAACATCATTTGTTACGCCACTTGTCCCTATTTCCGGCTTGTTGATGCCGACTCGCCAACAGTCACCTTGTTGATTTACGCCTTTCATGGTGACCTCACCACCTATTTCTACCATGTAGTTCTTTACGCCTTCCTTTTCCAGCAGGCGGGCGATAACATCGCAAGCATAACCTTTTGCTATGGACGAACAATTCAATAGAATCCGGGGATCTTCTTTGATGATTTTCTTTCCTTCCAATCTTACTTTTTGATAACCGACGAAAGCCTTGATGCTATCGATCATCTGCGGGGTTACGCTGTCCATCTTACTGAATCCGAATCCCCATAGATTAATTAATGGAGCGCAAGTAATATCAAAAGCTCCTCCTGATTTTTTGGAGATTTCTTCCGCCTTATTGAATACTTCGGTAAACCATTCGTCTACCTCCACATCCTCGTTATTATTGACTTTCGCGATCGTGGAGTTGGGGTTGAAAGGATTTAAGGAGAGGTTAAAACGTTGCAGCTCGCTGTCGATCTTATCGGTTAGGATTTGCTTGGCCTTGTATTTGATGTGGTAACTTGTATGAAAAACAGAACCACTCTCTTCGAAATATTGGCCCTTGTCCGAGCAAGCCGTATGCGATAAGATCAACAGGCTGACTAATATGGTAATATTCTTGCGCATCATTATGAAATTTTATGTCGCGAACTTACATAAAAAATTCCATATATGCCCCTTTCATGGGGGAGACGCTATTGTGTGTATAAATATCAAGGATTCCTTTTTTATATTGTGACTCTGGTTTTATCCAATGTGCACGCCTTTCGGATAGGATCTTTTCTATCTCTTCCACGCTTCTCTCAATACTGTCGGTACCGATTATATCCAATGTTCTCGCTGGAATATCGATACGGATCAAGTCATCGTTTTCGACCAAGGCGATTGGTCCCCCCTCGGAAGCCTCCGGGGATACATGTCCGATCGCCGGGCCTCGGGTCGCTCCGGAGAAACGACCGTCGGTGATCAATGCGATGGTCTCTACCAACTCAGGATCGGAGGCGATCGCTTCTGTCGTATAAAACATTTCTGGCATTCCACTTCCTTTCGGTCCTTCATAACGGATAAATACCGCTTCTCCCGGATGGATTTTCTTTTGTAATACCGCCTCAATAGCGTTCTCCTCACAATCGAATACCCTCGCTTTCAGGGTGACTTGCATCAAGCGGGGTGAAATCGCCGAATGTTTTACGACTGCCCCTTCGGGCGCTAAATTTCCTTTCAATATAGCGATGGCTCCTTGTGCCTTGATCGGTGTATGAAGAGGTTTGATAATATCGCCAACCTTTACTCCTAGGGCAGGAAGATATTTATGGCAATTCTTATAGAAGCCGTTGAGTTGTAAATCTTTTAAGTTTTCTTCCAATGTTTTGCCGGTAACAGTCATGACGTCGAGATGGAGGAATTCTTTGATTTCTTCCATGATCGCCGGTACGCCTCCCGCATACCAGAAATATTCGCCGGGCCAAAAACCGCTGGGACGTATATTTAAAAGGTAGGGGATCTTACGATGTATCTTGTCGAACAAATCCGGTGATAACTGGATTCCCAGTTCGTGGGCGATAGCTGGAAGATGAAGCAGGCTGTTGCTGGAACCCGCTATGGCGGCATGTACCATGATCGCATTTTCAAACGCTTGTATCGTCATGATATCGGAGGGTTTTAACTCTTCTTTCGCTAGTCCGAGTGCATGTTCTCCGGCTTTACGGGCGGTTTCTTTTAACTCGGGTAAATGGGCGGGGATCAAGGCGGAGCCCGGTAAAGCGATGCCAAGCGCTTCTGCCATTACTTGCATCGTAGAGGCGGTACCCATGAAAGAGCAAGCTCCACAATCCGGACATGCGTCACGCTTATAAACCATGAATTGTTCTTCCGTTATTTCTTTTCGCTCGTATTGGGCGCTATAGGTACCGATTTGTTCTAACGTGAGTAGGTTGGGACCGGCTTTCATTATACCACCGGGCATGAATATAGCAGGCATATCTAGCCGGGCTATCGCCATCAAATGCGCAGGGACGGATTTGTCGCAACTGGCTATAAAGACACCAGCGTCGAAAGGAGTCGCTTTTACATGAATCTCCATCATGGCGGCCATGATATCACGGGAGACTAATGAGTAGTTCATACCATCGTGTCCCTGCGCCTCTCCATCACAAATATCAGTGACGAAGTAGTTTGCGGCACGTCCCCCCTTTTCCTTTATACCGATTCCTGCCTCGTCCACCAATTTATCCAGATGGGCGCTTCCCGGATGGCTATGTCCGTAACTGCTTTCTACAATGATTTGCGGTTTACTCAATTCGTCGATTTTCCAACCGCTGCCTAGCCGGAGTGAATCCAGCTCCGGCGCTAGTTTTCGTAATTGCTGGCTTTTCATGTCTATTAATTAATGTATAAGGTTATTTATTCAATAAGGTATCCCTAGCTAAAGAATACATGCTCTATCAAAATCTTTGTACCGATACCGATTAAGATTAAACCTCCGATGAGGTCCAGCTTCAAGTCGATTCTCTTGCCGAATCGGTTACCGAAATAGACACCGAAGGCAGAGATAGCGAAGGTGACAACACCGATAGTCGAGGCTTGCAGCAAGAGCGGTGATTTTAAGATCGCCAGAGAGATTCCTACGGCGAGGGCATCGATACTTGTCGCTATTCCCAATCCGCATAATGTCCGGTTACATAGAGGATCGAATTTCCCGTCTTCCTCCTCTTCCTTCGTGCTATCGTATATCATTTTTCCACCTAAGTAAAGCAAGAGGGTAAATGCGATCCAATGGTCGAAGGCGCAAATGTATTTTTCGAATCCTAATCCCATCGTATAACCGATCACGGTCATTCCGGCTTGGAATATACCGAGCACGCTCGCTATCTTTATAATATTACCGGCGGTGCAGTTGTTCTTAAGAACTGCGCCGCCGGTAACTGATACTGCTAGGCTATCCATGGATAAGCCGATCGCTAGTAGCAGAACTTCAATGTATAACATACTAGAATGATTCCCGTTTAATAATTTCTTCTATGGGCTTACGTTTCTTTGGAGTCTCATCGAATAATGCCGGGTCGGAAGGATAGCCGAACGGTATCAGTACAACAGGCTCGATCGTTTCCGGAATTTTAAAATGTTTACGGCAAAGCTCCGTGTCGAAATTGCAAACCCAACAAGTACCCAATCCTTGTTCGGCAGCGGCTAAACAAATGTGTTCCGTGGCGATAGCCGTATCGATATCCATATGATCCTTATGATCGCCCCGTTTCCAAGATTGCTGATGATCTCCGCAAACGATCAAGTAATAAGGCGCTTGCTTGAACCATTCCCGGGGATAGCATTCTTGTAATTTAGCTTTTCCTTCCGCACTTTGAACCCATACAAAATACCAAGGTTGATAATTTACCGCCGAAGGGGCCAAACGAGCTGCTTCTAGGATATAATCAATCTTTTCTTGCTCTACGTTTTTGGGGGCATACTTTCGGATAGAGCAACGTTTTCTCGCTAATTCTAGGAAACTCATATCTCATCCTCTATTTTATAGTTATTGCGATTCGGAGAATTGCGGGAAATCAACTCCCCGATAAAGCCCGCTAGGAACATCTGGGTTCCCAGAATCATCGCTGTCAATGAAATATAGAAATAAGGGGAACTTGTAACCAAAGGTCTTAGATCTCCAGAGTACATCGAGATCAATTTCATGCTGAGTACGATTACTAGAGCGATAAAACCAATGAAGAACATAGCGCTTCCCCATAAACCGAAGAAGTGCATCGGTTTCTTTCCGAATTTGGAAGTAAACCAAAGCGTGATCAAATCAAGATAACCGTTCACGAAGCGATCCAACCCGAATTTAGTAGTTCCGTACTTGCGGGCTTGATGTTTCACTACTTTCTCGCCAATCTTGTGAAATCCGGCAATCTTAGCTAAATAAGGTATGTAACGGTGCATATCGTTATACACCTCTATATTTTTAATGACAACATTCTTATACGCTTTCAATCCGCAATTGAAATCGTGTAAGTTCTTTATTCCCGAGAATTTACGAGCTGTCGCGTTGAATAATTTCGTGGGGATCGTCTTAGACAACGGGTCATATCTTTTCTTTTTCCAACCGGATACCAGATCGTACCCGTCTTCGGTGATCATCCGGTAAAGTTCGGGTATCTCATCCGGGCTGTCCTGTAGATCGGCGTCCATGGTAATGACTACGTCACCTTTAGCCCGCTGGAATCCGCAGTGCAATCCCGGCGACTTGCCGTAGTTGCGACGGAACTTGATTCCCCGGATATGTGGAGAACGTTGTTTCAACTCCTCGATCACTTCCCAAGAATTATCCGTACTACCGTCATTCACGAAAATGACTTCGTAGGTATAATTATGTTCTTTCATCACCCGCTCTATCCACGAGAATAACTCGGGTAAAGACTCGGCTTCGTTATACAACGGGATAACAACTGATATGTCCATTATTTGTCTGTAATTAACTTTTTAGCGGTTTTCAGTGATGGAACCAGTCGAATTGTTCCTGCACAAGAGAGCCGCTACCGGTATAGAAAGTATGATGCCGTAAAATACGTTATTAAATATTCCTTGTATGGCCATATGGATTGGCGAGATGCGAATATTGCTGAGCGAGTCGAGCATATCCGAGTTAACTTGGCTATCTTTTAATGCAGTCGTTAATTGCCCGATCGCATTTGCCACGAAATCAGGTGGGGCGATGAACTGATAAAAGACAAAGTATTCAAGCGAGACGATCAATGCGGCGAAAAAATACAACATCGTGCCGAATCTCCATGCATGAAAGAAACTGATCCTTCCACCGATGTCGTGCCGATATCTTTTCGTCATGTAGTAGGCGATGAAAGGGACGGCGAGCGTCAATAGCCAATAGACAAGACTCAAGGAGGGGACTGAAACGCTGAAGATGAAAAAGATGTATTTCACTACCCAATATATACCCATGGCCAAACCATAAGTCATAGCGCCTTTTAAAAGTAAATTCTTATTCTCTTCCATGATGTTGCTGTTTTGAATTCTTATCAGCAAAGTTAATATATTAATGCAAATGCGCAACTATATTATGTCTAAAATAGAAAAAAGGAAGCCTACGTATAAGCTTCCTTTTAAGTTGTGTTTTATCTGAGCCTCTTGTCGGATTCGAACCAACGACCCCGAGATTACAAATCACGTGCTCTGGCCAACTGAGCTAAAGAGGCAGGTGGGTAAGCTTACTACATCGCGCCGCTACAACCAAGTACCCTTGCTGCGGTCAAGCCCTGGGGGATTCCGAGGGAGCATGCCGTGTAGGACTTACCCGGGTGCAAAAGTAGATATTATTTTTTACTTTGCAAGCGTTTTCTTACTCTTGGGATGATAATTGTTTATAAAGAATTGAAAACCTTATGCTTTTGGTAATGTTAAAAAATGTTTTATGTATTGTGGCCGATGGTTTATCAAAGAATGTTGATTTTTTCATTGTGAGGAAAAAACATTTTCATCATGAAGAAAAAGTATTTTCACCGTGAAGAAAAAGTATTTTCATCACGATGAAAAAACAGTTTATTTGGAAGAGGTTCCGCTTTCCAATATGCTGACGATGGAGAACAACGTAAAGCAGATCGCTCCCAGTCCGGCCAATACCCGTGCGGGAATGGCATAATAACTATGCTCGGCCGCCATCTCGAAAAGGAAAGCGGAGAGGAAAAGGCAGAATAAAGCCGTGAATATAGGAATCAATGGAATCCGGTTGGCAAGCTTGAATTCTTCCCTCCATATTTTAGACAGCAAGATCACCTTGCTGGAGATACTATAGCAAACTAATCCAAGGCCGATCATGATATATCCGGTTGAGGCATTAGCCGGGTCGCTATCTCCTAATACGAAGAGACCCCATATCAGACTGATAGATCCCATCAGGATGACAAAACGGTGCCATAACCTTTTTTCCAATCGGGAATATGTGTTTCTTATTTGTCGGGCGATCGTGGCGACTAAAGCGATTAAGCTGCTGCAAATACATGCTAGTCCGGCCATCACGTGCCCGGCGACAAAGTATTGGGAATGCTCGTCGCTATGCGCTAGCAACCGGTAAGCCCAAATCCATGCGACTATGGATATAAATGATGCTACAAGGATCAAGAATACCCCCTGCCAAAAGTTGAACGCTTTGTCTGGTATTCTGGGATCGTCGCTTTTGGCGTTCATTTGTATTAAGGTGAATCGGGTAGAGGCGGTAGCCGTTGTCGCTACGCATGCGGTTATAAGGCCCACCCCGCAAATGACATGGCCCGCGACAAAGTCTGCTGGCGCCGGTGAGGACATGAGTAAGATAAAGCCCGCCAGAAAAGTGATGGTTGCCGAGAGATATCCAAGGATAGGCAAAGCGAATCTGGCTACATTATTATATGTATGGATAATTTGACGAATAATGGTCGCTGCCGTAGCGAACAAAGCTATACAAATAAAGCCAAGAGAGAATACGACAGGTCCGGCGACGAATCTGCTGGAGTCCACTCCATAGTTAAAGACAAAAAATCCATAACCGAAACAAAAGAGGGCCATTAGCAATGGAATCGCCCTGAATAAGACACTAATCCCGTAATTCATAACTTGTTTTTTATTTAGATTTTTCTTCAAACAGAGATGCGATCCTTTTTGTTCAAGAAGAATTTTAGAGGTTATGCGATGTTTTTGCGTGTTATTTCATCATTTTTGTTTTTCTTTGCGGAAAATATCAGAGAAGTGAATCTTATTATAGAACAAGGTAACACGTCATCAAAGGTCGCTGTGTATAAAAATGGGCATATAGAGGCTTCTTTTGTATACAAGCAATTCGGTGTATCTGTGGTCGCTGCTCTTTTTGAGAAGTACGCTTTTACGCAAGGCATTTTATCGACGGTGATAGATACGGACGATGAGTTGATCGCTTATCTAAAAAATAAGCTTCAGCGTTTTGTCTTTCTGGATGAACATGTAGCTTTACCGATCAAGGTGGAATATGGGACGCCGAAAACGCTAGGCAAGGACCGTTTGGCCGCTGTCGTGGGGGCGAATTATTTGCGGCCGGGAAAAAATCTGCTGGTTATCGATGCCGGTACCGCTATCACGTATGAGGTGATAGAAGCGCCGGGTATCTTTCTGGGGGGGAATATCTCTCCGGGGATGACAACCCGTTTTCGAGCGTTGAACCATTTTACGAAGAAACTGCCTTTGGTAACGGAAGAGGATGATATACCGCTTATCGGGAGAAGTACGGAAACGGCTATCCAAGCGGGTGTGGTGAATGGGATTGTTTACGAGATGGACGGATATATTGACGAGCTGAAAGTAAAATATCCGGATCTTTTGGTTTTTTTAACAGGCGGTCATTCGTTTTATTTTGAAAGACGGCTAAAAAACTCCATCTTTGCAGACATTAATTTAGTGTTGACAGGATTAAACAGAATCTTAGAGTATAATGTTGAAAATTAATAAGGTAGTAATAATAAGTTTTCTTATCTTTACACAATTGCCATTGTGGGCTCAAAATAACACGAACTCGCCTTATACGCGATTTGGATATGGAGAGTTGGCGGATCGATCTTTTGGTGCCGGAAGGGCGATGGGTGGAGTCGGTTATGGATTAAGGTCCTCTAAACAGATAAATCCATTAAATCCAGCATCTTATAGTTGCATGGATTCGTTGACATTCCTTTTTGATTTTGGTGCGTCCGGTCAGGTGTCTTGGTTCTATGACGGTACGAACAAGCAACGACAGATGAATGGAAACGTGGAGTATATCGCCATGCAATTTCCGATCACCCGGCGTTTAGCGATGAGTATCGGTTTATTACCTTATTCATATGTAGGATATGATTTCGGCGAGAGCCGTACCGAGGGCGGTTTAAGTTGGGGAGAAAGCTTTAGTGGCGAAGGTGGCTTAAGCGATGCCTATTTAGGGCTCTCCTATGATATTTGGAAGAAGCGTCTTTCCATTGGTGTGAACGCCGGATTTTTATTTGGAAATATAACACATTCCCGCAACTTGATTTTCCCGAGCTCGACAGGGGCGGACGATGTGTATAGAAACCAACGTTATGAGATTCGTGATTTAAAGTTAGATTTTGGTATTCAATATACGCATCCTTTGAGTAAGACGGAGCATGTCACGGTAGGTTTCGTTTATTCTCCCGGGAAAAAGCTGAATACGACTGTGTATGATACTCAGCTTGTCGGTTCTTCGGCTACATCCGGATATACAAGGAACGATACAATTAAGAATTATCGGTTTGATATGCCGAACTCTTACGGAGCGGGTATTTCCTATGTGAAAGAGAATCGGTTGACATTAGCTGCGGACTTCTTATATGAGGACTGGGCGAACGCTTATTTTGATAACGAGAAAGGCCAATTCAAGAACCGTACACGTGTAGCGGCTGGTGCCGAGTTTATTCCTCGTTATGATAATCGTAATTATTTGGGGCGTATCAGATACCGTGCCGGTTTTCATTATAGCAATTCGTACTTAAGAGTCAGTCGCTCCGAGGAGAATGGTTATAAAGGACATGGTTATAATGAATATGGGGCGAGTGTCGGTTTTGGGCTTCCATTGATCGATAACCGTTCATTAGTGAACCTGTCATTTGAATACGTGAAGATCCGTCCGGAATTACGTACAATGATTGATGAGCAGTATTTCCGGTTTACGGTGAACTATACATTTAACGAATTATGGTTTTTTAAACGAAAAGTGGATTAAACCGGGAATGGCCGAAAGGGTCTAATGAGTATGATACTTTTTTGAAGGAATATAAATATTATAGCTAACTTTAATAGAAAGAGATATGAAGATCAAAGTTTTATTACTAGCGCTTGGATGTACTATGGGTACATTGGGCGCTTATGCGCAGAAAGGAGTAGATAATGGTACACAGTTCGGTTCCGGTGAGGATAGTGTGCGTTGTATTACCAATATCAGCTTGTTCGTTCCTTACGCGAAAGCCGGAAACTTCAAAGACGCCTTTGATTTCTGGAAGATCGTGTACGATGAGTGTCCTGCCGCTACAAAAGATATCTATTTGTACGGTGTGAAAATCATGGGCTGGAAGATTGCCCAAGAGAAAGATCCCGCTAAGAAGAAAGCTCTTATTGATGATTTGATGGGAGTTTACGACAAGCGTGTGAAATATTTTGGAAATGATCGCCGGTATGGAAAAGACTGGATCGTTGCTCGAAAAGTGCAAGATTATTTAGCGCAAACTGGCGATAATGCCGACTATAATCAGGCCTATACTTGGTTGAAGGAGATCGTTGATGAGAAAGGTGCTGATACGGAGGCTCTAGGTCTCTCCTTGTTTAGTTTCTCTTCTATGAAGAAAATGGTTAACGATCCGAATTTCAAAGAACAGTATATTCAAGATTATTTGAAGGTTTCTGGTGGCTTGGATGCTCAGTTAAAAGCTGCGCAGGCTGCAAACAATCAAAAAGAAGTGAATGCCTTGACCGCATATAAGAGTGGTGTTGATAATGCCTTTGCGAATAGTGGTGCTGCCGATTGCGAGACTTTGCAGAATTTGTATGCTGCTAAGATCGAGGAGAATAAGGACAACTTACCTTATTTGAAAGAGACTATATCCTTGTTGAGAAGAACAGGTTGCCAAGAAATCGAGGCTTACTTTTTGGCATCAGACTATGCTTATCGTCAAGAACCTAGTGCCGAGGCTGCTGTTGGGCTAGGAAAGAAAGCCGTTAAGATAAAGGATTATGATACGGCTATTAAATACTTTGATGAGGCCGCGAATTTAGAAACGGACGCGACTTCAAAAGCTGATGATTATTATATGATCGCATTGTTGCTGTTTGAGCAAAATGCTTATTCAAAGGCTAGACAATATTGCCAGAAAGCTTTGGAGGTAAATCCTAACTATGGCAATGCTTATTTATTGATCGGCAAGATGTATGCCGCTACTTCTAAATCTGTCTTCCCGAATGATGGAGTATTGGCAAGAGCTGCTTATAATGCCGCTATCGATAAATTTGAGAAAGCGAAACAGGTAGATCCGAGTGTTGCTGAAGAGGCTAATACTTTGATATCATCTTATCGTGCTCACCTTCCTTCTACGGAGGAGATCTTCATGCACCCGGATTTGGAGAAGGGCAAACCTTTCACTGTCGGTGGTTGGATCGGAGAGCGTACAACGATTCGGTAATTATGATAGGAAATCGTTTTCATTGTAAAACGGAAAATATGGGCATAACAACTACCTTCGTGGTGGTTGTTATGCTTCTTTTGTTTTCTGCCTCTTGCAGTAAGGAGCATAAGGAGGTGGTTGATGTTGAGTTTGACCCGGACAAGACTTATACGATGAAGGCTACGGATGTGTCATCCTTGATCTCCGATTCTGGTATCACGAGATATCGCTTGAAAGCGAAAGAGTGGCAGATTTATGGGAAGGCGGCGGAACCCCATTGGTATTTCCCCGAGGGGATCTACGTGGAGAAGTTCGATACCTTATTCCAGACAGAAGCGAGTATTAAGGCGGATACAGCCTATTATTATGATAAAAAAGGGCTTTGGGAGCTGATCGGTAATGTAGAGGTGGAAAGTCTGCAAGGGGAGCATTTTGAGACTTCCCAATTGTTCTGGGACCAGAAGCAAGAGAAGGTTTATTCTGATAAGTTTATGCGTATCGAGCAAGAAGATAAGATCATAACAGGTATAGGTTTTGAGTCGAACCAAGATATGACTCAGTATAAGATATTTAACTCACAAGGTATTTTCCCGGTGAGCGATGCTCCGGCCGATACGACACGGACAGCTCAGGGGGATAGTGCCCGGGTAGATGTGTCACAAATAGATTCAATAAAAAGTAATTAAGGTGGGGACGCTGACTTATATTTTAATTTCCCTCGCATTTTCCGCATTCTTTTCCGGGATGGAGATCGCTTTTATCTCCTCCAATAAGCTTCGTTTCGAGCTGGATAAGAAGGAACGTAGTCTATCCAGTAAGATACTGGGTATTTTCTATCGTAATCCAAATTTGTTTATCTCTACCATGTTGGTAGGAAATAATATTGCGTTGGTCGTTTATGGTCTTCAGATGGCAATCGTATTGGAGCCGTTTATAGCCAAGGTGGTTGCGAATGAGGCATTGATCGTTTTTATCCAATCCGTGATATCTACGATCTTGATCTTGTTTGCCGGGGAGTTTATTCCCAAGACCATATTTAAGTTGAATCCTAATTTATCACTCAATATATTTGCGATACCATTATTTATCATATATATCATCCTGTATCCGGTCTCCAAGTTCTCATCCCTGCTATCTTTTTTGATTTTGAAGTTAGGGGGCGTGAAGAACTTGAAAAGTTCACCTCAGGCATTAGGCAAGGTAGACTTGGATTATTTTATACAGCAAAGTCTGGAAGATGCTCCGCAAAATTCGGATATGGATACGGAGGTTAAGATTTTCCAAAACGCCTTAGACTTCTCGAATGTCCGTTTGAGGGATTGTATCGTGCCCCGGACGGAGATTGTAGCCTGTGATACGTCTGCTACGATAGAGGAATTGCGTTCTAAGTTTATCGAGACAGGACTTTCGAAGATATTGGTGTATAACGAGAATATTGACGATATTATCGGGTATATCCATTCTTCCGAGCTTTTCAAGAATCCGGAGGATTGGACCCAGCATATCCGTAGCGTATCGATCGTTCCGGAGACGATGGCGGCGAATAAACTGATGAAACTGCTGATGCAAGAGAAGAAGAGCTTGGCTGTTGTCGTGGATGAGTTTGGCGGTACGTCGGGTATCGTGACACTTGAGGATTTGGTGGAGGAGATTTTCGGAGAGATTGAGGACGAGCACGATATGAAGTCGCATGTGGCTAAAAAAGTATCGGACAATGAGTATTTGCTGTCGGGTAGAATGGAGATTGATACCTTGAACGAAATGTTCGGGTTGGATCTTCCGGAGTCGGATGATTATGTCACCATCGCCGGTTTTATCTTGCACTTCTATCAAAAATTCCCGAAATTGAACGAGACTGTCCAGATCGATAAATATTCGTTTAAGATAATCAAAGTAACGGCTACGAAGATCGAACTTGTACGTATGAAAGTAGGGATTTGATAAAAAAAAGGATTATATGCTGTGGAATTTCCTTTTTTTCATATCTTTGTGCCCTTAAAATGTGAAATAATAAACTTTAAAAAATAATAAAGATAAATGGCTACGCTGGAAAAAATTAGAAGCAAAGCAGGACTGCTGGTACTCGTGGTGGGTTTGGCATTGTTCGCTTTTATCATTGGAGACTTTTTAAACTCTGGTTCTACTTATTTTAGGCAATCACAGGAACGGATCGCCGAGATTGATGGAGAGGTTGTAAAAATTCAAGATTATCAAGGTCGCGTTGATGAGATGGCCGAGATGTATAAGATGCAATCCGGTTCAGCCAGCCTGCCCGAGGAATATATGACACAGATTCGCCAGTCCGTATTCGATGCGATGGTACAAGAGGTCGTGTTGGACGAGGCTACTGCTAAATTAGGTATGGGAGTAAGTCCGGAAGAATTGTTCGATATGGTTCAAGGTGAGAATATCTCTCCGTTGATCCAACAAATGCAAATGTTTACGAATCCTCAGACTGGTGCTTTTGATAAGGCCGCTTTGTTGAATTTCTTGAAACAAATCGATTCCGATAATATCGCTAGCTATCCGGCAGATCAACAGGCACAGCTGATTCAAGCTAAGAACTTCTGGTTGTTCTGGGAGAAGAACATCAAACGTCAACGTTTGGAGCAAAAATATACGACATTATTGAGCAAGGCTATTTCCGCGAATTCATTGGACGCTAAGGAAGCTTATAATGATAATGCCGAGAATTCGGATATCATTTACGCTATGCAATCATATGCTACGATTCCGGATTCAACGATTGAGGTAAGCAAGAGCGAGATCGAGAAATTGTATAACCAACGCAAGGAGCTTTATAAACAAAAAGAATCTAAGGTAATTAAATATATCGCCGTAGATATCCGTCCGAGTAAAGAGGATTATGATAAGGCACAGGCCGAGATCGAGAGCTTGAAAGAGGAGCTGGCTACGTCTGAAAGAGTGGCTGATGTAGTAAACGAGAACTCTGAGGTTCCTTATGTTGACGCTTTCTTCACGGAGAAGGCTTTGGATCCGGAGATGAAACAATTCGCTACGACTTCTGAGGTTGGCGCTGTTTATGGTCCTGTATTCGAGAATGACAAATACAGAATGTTTAAGCTAGTCGATAAGACGGTTGCTCCGGACTCAGTAAAAGTTAGCCACATCATGTTGGCCGGTAAATCTGAGGCTGAGACAACAGCTTTGGCTGATAGCTTGATGGGGGCGTTGAAAGGTGGCGCTAATTTCGCTGAATTAGCTAAGAAATACTCAGCAGACCAAGCCGCCGAGAATGGTGGTGAACTAGGTTGGTTTACAGAGGTTACCGCTTTGAGAGGTGTGAATGATGATTTTAAGAAGGCTGTCTTCTCAACTCCATTGAATGAGGTAGCGGTTGTGAAATCTTTATATGGTACTCACCTTGTAAAAGTAACAGAGAAAACAGGAAATGTTGAAAAATATAAGATCGCAGATATCGACATGACTGTATCTCCTAGCTCTAAGACCTATAGCAACATCTACAATGAGTTGAATCAGTTCGTATCGAAGAACAACTCTATGGCTAAATTGGAGGAGAATGCGAAGGAAGCCGGTTATAACTTGATTTCAGGTGCAACGGTTACTACGGATGATCAGTTGTTAGGTTCTATCAAGAATTCACGTCCGGTAATTCGTTGGGCGTTCCAGAACGATAAAGGTTCTATCTCTGAGATCTTCGAGTGTAGTGATAAATTTGTCGTGGCTGCTGTAGAAGGAAGTATTTCCGAGGGGTATCGTCCGGTTGATATGGTCGCTCCGGCTTTGAGAGCTGAATTGGCTGCCCAGAAAAAAGGCGATAAGATCGCTCAGGAATTGGCTGCTAAGAATTTAACTTCAGTTGAGGCATATGCTGAAACGATGGGTTCTTCTGTAGACTCTGTAAAGTTCGTGAACTTTGGTACTCGCCGTATCGCTGGTATCGGTATCGAACCGAACTTGAACGCTATGGTTTCTATGGCTCAAGTTGACCAAGTAAGTGCTCCGGTTAAAGGTAACAACGGTGTATATGTGTTCAAGGTATACGCAAGAAATAAAGATGGTAAGGAGTTCAACGAGGCTGAGGAAATCCGTGCGTTGGATGCTTCGAACGCGTATCGTGTAGGATTCCAAGCTATCCAATCTATGGTCAACAACGCTAAGGTGGAAGACAACCGTATCCGTTTCTATTAATAAAGAGTATTTATACTTAAGATAAAAAAGATCCCCTGTTTTGTCGTCAAGATATATTTATTTTGACGGCAAAATAGGGGATCTTTATTTTGTGGAATATTTCTCGTACTTTCGCGAATAAGAAAATATCGATAGCATGGTTGACAAAAGACAATTATTAGGGATGACCTTGGAGGAACTGAAAGGTGTGGCGTCTGAGGTGGGTCTTCCCGCATATGCGGCTAAGCAAATGGCCGATTGGATTTATAAGAAGAAAATAACCCGGATTTCGGAGATGACAAATATAGCGGTAGCCAAACGTGCTTTATTAGAGGATTCATTCGAGATCGGGGCTTATCCGCCATCTGAGTATCAAAAGTCGAAAGACGGTACGATCAAATATCTATATGCTGCCGGACCGGGGCGTTTTGTTGAGTCTGTTTATATTCCTACGGATGATCGGGCGACTCTTTGCGTCTCTTCTCAAGTCGGATGCAAAATGAATTGCTTGTTTTGTATGACGGGAAAACAAGGTTTCACGGCAAACCTGACAGCGAACCAAATATTGAACCAGATCCAGTCCTTGCCGGAAAACGATTCATTGACGAATATCGTTTTCATGGGAATGGGGGAGCCACTGGATAACGTAGACGAGCTTTTCAAGGTTTTGGAAATACTCACGGCCCCGTATGGATATGCGTGGAGCCCGAAGCGTATCACGGTTTCAACCATTGGTGTGACGAAAGGCTTGAAACGCTTTTTAGAGGAGAGCGAATGTCATCTGGCCGTAAGTCTGCACTCGCCCTATCCTATGGAACGTCTTTCCTTGATGCCGGTTGAAAAGGCATTCCCAGCGAGGGAGGTGATCGATTTAATCAAACAATATGATTTTTCGCATCAACGACGTGTCTCTTTTGAGTACATTGTTTTTAAAAATTTGAACGATAGCTTGAAACATGCCGAAGCTTTGAGTTGTTTATTAGGTGGAATTCCTTGTCGGGTAAACTTGATCCGTTTTCATGCGATACCGAATGTGTCTTTAGAGACTTCCGATATCGTTAAAATGGAGGCGTTTCGGGATTTCTTAAACGCCAAAGGAGTTGTATGTACGATAAGGGCATCACGTGGGGAGGATATTTTCGCCGCTTGTGGAATGCTTTCTACCGCGAAAAATGTTACATTTGTATAATATAAAACACACGGGTATGAAAACACGTTCTTTATTCATCGGTATGTTGCTGCTTCTTGTTTTGATGGGAGCATGTAATTCAGGTTCTGTGATGACTCAAGCTACGGGCTTCGCATATGAGGTTGTCGTGGTTATGGATCAAAAGGATTGGAAAGGCCCTGCGGGAGAAGCCATAAAGTCTGAGTTGGCCTCTTCGGTGCCCGGACTTCCGCAAGCCGAGCCTTCTTTGAAGATTACCTACGTACAACCAAAGGATTTTACAGGTCTGTTACGGTATGTAAGGAATATATTAGTGGTTACGATAGACCCCACCGCTTATACGAAAGTTTCTGTAGGCTACGAGAATAATGTCTGGGCTAGAGGGCAGGTGGTTGTTTCGCTGAAAGCTCCTAATACGGAGTCGATCGTCGAGTATTCAAAGACCCATGAGAAGGCGTTGGTCGATTTCTTCGTAAAGGTGGAGATGAATCGTGCGATAGAGCAATTACAAAAGGAATATAGTATGGTGGTTATGGATAACCTGAAAAGCGACCTGAACGTGATGTTAAACGCTCCGGCAAACTTCACGTACTATAAGGATACGACAGATTTCTTCTGGTCTTCCAATAACGCTAACACAGGCCGTATGGACTTAATCGTATATACTTTCCCTTATACTGATCCGAATACGTTTACGGAGGAATATCTGGTCGCTAAACGAGATTCTGTATTGAAGGCGAACCTGCCGGGTTCGTTCCCGGGTTCCTATATGCAAACAGAAACGCGTGCGGGAGTGGAGTATACGCCAATAACCTTAAATGGTAAATATTGCGGCGTGATGCGCGGTTTGTGGAGAATGCAAGGCGATATGATGGGAGGCCCGTTCGTAAGCCACACCCGCTTGGATGAAAAGAATCATCGTGTGGTTGTAGCCGAGGGATTTGTGTATGCTCCGGAGACAGACAAGCGTAATTTCATGCGTAGAATAGAAGCTGCCTTATTTACGTTACGTTTGCCGGGTGAATTTGAAGAACCGGTAACTGAGACATTGGATATCCCAAAAGAGAAAAAGTAATAAACAAACAAAATATATGGAAGAACGACTGATTAAAGTGGGGATCACCCACGGAGATATAAATGGTATCGGCTATGAGGTAATATTAAAGACCTTTTCCGATACCCGCATGGCGGAGCTTTGCACGCCGATTATCTATGGCTCGTCCAAGATAGCCGCTTATCACCGGAAGGCATTGGAGCTTCCTCCTATCAATATGAATATTATTTCACATGCGGAGGATGCAGGAGTAAACCGGGTGAACATTATTAACTGCGTGGAGGACGAGACCAAGGTGGAGTTGTCGAAATCTACGCCGGTTGCCGGTGAGTCGGCTTTCAAGGCGTTGGAAGCAGCAGTTACGGATATGAAGCGGGGAGTAGTGGATGTACTGCTTACCGCCCCGATCAATAAACATAATATCCAGAACGAGGATTTTCATTTTCCCGGGCATACTGAGTATTTGGAGAAATGCTTCGGTGGCTTGGATAAAAAAGCCTTGATGATCTTGATGAAAGATGATCTTCGTGTCGCTTTGGTGACGGGGCATATTCCATTGTCGCAAGTTGCGTCTTCCATCAACGTGGGCGATATCGTGAATAAGCTGCGTATTTTCAATCAGTCGTTAAAGCAAGACTTCGGTATTGTGAAGCCACGTATCGCGGTTCTTTCCTTAAACCCTCATGCCGGTGATGCCGGATTGCTGGGTACGGAAGAGGAGACGATTATCATACCGGCAATGCAAGAGGCGGAGAAAAAAGGCGTAATGTCATTTGGCCCTTATGCGGCTGACGGTTTCTTTGGTTCGCAGATGTATGATAAATTTGATGGTGTCTTAGCGATGTATCATGATCAAGGGCTCGCTCCTTTCAAGACGTTGGCGATGGATGACGGGGTGAACTATACGGCAGGATTGCCGATCGTACGGACTTCTCCGGCACACGGAACAGCTTATGACATAGCCGGGCAGAACGTGGCTTCGGAAGAGTCGTTCCGCCAAGCCTTATATGCGGCGTTGGATATCTTCCGGAACCGGTTGCGTTATCAAGAGGCTACCGCCAATCCGTTGCGTAAGCAATATTTCGATAGGGGGGGGGATAATGAGAAACTGGACTTGACGAAAGAGGACGATACGGACGGATTATAGTAGATCTTTCCTGACAAGTTTCAATAAATACATAAAATGTCATGTTAATAACGAATGGATGTTATTGACATGACATTTTTGTATGGGGCGTGGGACGCTTTTTGGTTTTAAACTTTTAAGATAGGAAAAGTTTGCGTAAGTTTGCGGTTTAAAACGAAAATTACGATTATGTTTAAAGACAAAACGATAGTATATACATCCGGGACGTTTGATATGTTCCATTATAATCATCTTAGGATGATCAATTACGCCCGTAGTTTGGCGGATATATTGATCGTCGGGGTTAGTACAGATGAGTTGGTCTCTTCTTATAAAGCGAAGCCGATCATTCCGTTCCATGAACGTTTGCAGATCATCGAGGCGTTGAAGACCCCCGATATCGTTATTCCACAACATTCCTTGGATCATACGGAAATCGTGAAGAAGCTGAATATCGACGCTTTCGTGGTAGGTGATGACTGGTTCGGAAAGTACGACTATCTGAAGGATTTAGGCGTTCAGGTATTTTATTTCCCTTACGGAACGGGGGTTTCCTCCTCGAATCTGAAAAAAACGATACATGATTCTTATGAGGCGAATCTGACAACCCAACGTCAGGCGAAGCCGGAAACAGTGAAAGGATCTGCCGCTAAATAACGATCAGTTTCATGGATAAATTTATTTTAATTACCGGTGGGACAAAAGGGATAGGAAAGGCGGTAGCGTCCTGTTTAGGAAAGGCCGGATATAACCTTATACTGACTTATGCTTCCGACCAAGCGGCCGCAGAGGAGGTACGTAGCGAGTTGGTGGGGCGTTTCGATATACAGGTTTCTATTCTGCGGGCCGATATCTCGGATCGGAATACGATCGGGGTTATCGATTCTTTCTTGGAGGAGAATAGGCTACGTTTGGACGGCCTTGTGTTCAATGCGGGAATGACCTGTCGGGATCCTTTTGAGGAACTTTCATTCGAGGATTGGGAACGGGTTTTCTTTGCTAATATCCATTTCCCGGTCTTCCTCTTACAGAAGATTGTTGGACGGATTAATAAGGGGGGAAGTATCGTGTTTACGGGTTCCTTGATGGGAATACAGCCTCATTCGGTATCCTTGGCATATGGGGTGACGAAAAGTGCTGTTCATGCGCTGGTCAAAAATATGGTGAAGTTCTTAGTTCCCTATGAACTGCGTGTGAATGCCGTGGCTCCCGGTTTTGTCGATACGGAATGGCAGAAAACAAAGCCTGCCGAGATCCGTCGGAATATAGAGAACAAGGTCTCTTTGGGACGGTTCTGCGACCCGGATGAATTGGCGGAAGTTTATAAAATGTTGATAGAGAATAGTTATTTTAATGGCGAGGTAGTCGTTGTGGATGGCGGTTACTCGTATAAATAAGAAACAAATGAGCGAGTTGGATAAGGAATACGAAGCATCGTTAAAGTCGATAGAAACAGAAAATAAGATAGACCGAATTTTTTATCGTCCGATAGGATTTCGTATTGCTCGTATGTTGCGAGGCACGGGGATTACCCCGAATATGATTACGGTTATCTCGATCTTCGTGGGTGCGGCGGTCGGATTTATGTTTTATCACGATAATTTGACATATAATATCTGTGGTATATTATTGTTGGTATTTGCCAATATCCTCGACTGCGTGGATGGGCAGCTGGCACGTCTTACAGGGATCAAGTCCGCTATCGGGCGTATCTTGGACGGATTCGCCGGGGATATCTGGTTCGCTTCGATCTATATCGGATTCGCTCTTCGTCTGTCTCATGATTACGGTACGGATTGGTTCTTTGCCTTGGCGGTCTTATCCGGTCTGTCTCATTTAGTCCAAGCGAATATCACGGATTATTATAAGACGCTTCACCTTTATTTTATCAGTAAGGATAAAGGATCGGAGTTTCAGTCTTTGGAACAGGTGGAGGCGAAACATAAGGAGATGAAGTATGGCATTAACAAGTTTTTCTACTTCTTATATCGTTGGTATACGATGTTGCAAGTGAAGGCTACGCCTACCTTACAGAGTATGTTACAAAATTTGCATGCGAAGTATGGGGATAATATTCCGGAGAATATCCGTGTGGACTTTCGTAAACAGAGTCGTCATTTAATGCGTTACATAGACTTGTTGACCTTTAATGGCCGGACGATGGTTATGTTTGTGATCGTACTAACGGGACAGGTCTGGGCTTATTACCTATACGAGATCATCGTGTTGAACATCGTACTAGCGATAGTGATGAGGAAACACGAGAAGATGTGTGCCTCGTTTTTAGGATAAAGTATGAAGAAGAGTGTTGTTGACATTTACGATTTGCAAGAGATGGTCCCGTTCTTCAAGGGGCGAGTGGGGACATGGTTGGGTAAGTTGCTGATAAAGTGCTTACGTGTGGATCTGGTTAATAAGGTACATGCCCGGAATTGTCATTTACGGGGCGCTGAGTTTACTTCCGCTTTATTGCATGACCCCATTATCGATCTCAGCTATGAGGTTCATAATAAAGAGATTTTAGATCATCTGCCGGAAGGGGCTTTTGTTACCGTTTCCAACCATCCGATCGGGTCGTTGGATGGAATCATGCTGATTGATATTTTCGCTTCCCGCCGTCCGGACTTTAAGGTGATGGTGAACGGCATCTTGACGAAGATCGGGGCGATGGAGGATAATTTCATATCCGTGGTGCCCGATTCCCACAAGCGAGGGGCGAATCCGGCGAATGTCAATGGCGTGCGACTATCCCTGCAACGCCTGAAAGAAGGTCATCCGATGGGTTTCTTCCCTGCTGGAGCGATCTCATTTTATAATAAAAAAGAGAAACAGGTACGGGATTTATCGTGGGCGCATAGCGTGATCCGCTTAGTTCGTAAGGCGAAAGCACCGGTATACCCTGTTTATTTTGATTTCCAAAATACCCATTTTTTCTATTGGCTAGGGAATATCAGCTGGCAAATACGTACCTTGCGTATTCCTACAGAGGCTTTCAATAAGCGTGGAAAGAAAGCGGATGTATATATCGGTGAGCCTATCTTGCCGGAAGAGATCGCCGCCATCCCGGAAGACAAGGATCTTGCCGAGTTCTTGTATAAACGTACATATGGTGCTAAAAAATAAGAAACGATCGATAGAATCTGTTATCAATAGTGGTAGTTTGAATTAAGATTTGTAATTTTGGCAGAGTAACTGAAATAATTACAGATTTTAAAAGTGAAAGAGTGATGAAGGTTGATGTACAACAGATAAAACAGCGTTTTGGGATTATTGGTAATAACCCCGGATTAAATCGTGCGATCGATGTTGCGCTCCAGGTAGCGCCAACCGACTTATCTGTTCTTATTACAGGAGAAAGTGGTGTCGGAAAGGAGACTTTCCCTCAAATTATTCATCAGAACAGTCAGCGTAAGCATGGACAATATATAGCCGTAAACTGTGGCGCCATTCCGGAAGGGACGATAGACTCGGAGCTTTTCGGGCACGAGAAAGGTTCTTTTACCGGGGCGTTGGCCGACCGTAAAGGGTATTTCGAGGTAGCGGACGGTGGAACGATCTTCTTGGATGAGGTAGGAGAGCTGCCAACTCCTACGCAAGCACGCTTGCTTCGTGTGTTGGAGACGGGTGAGTTTATCAAGGTCGGTTCCTCTAAGGTACAGAAGACGAACGTTCGTATCGTTGCCGCTACGAACGTGAATTTAGTGCAGGCGGTTTCGGAAGGTAAATTCCGGGAGGATTTGTACTATCGTTTGAATACGGTGCCTATTCAAGTGCCTCCCTTGCGGGAGCGTCCGGAAGATATCGTCTTATTATTTCGTAAGTTCGCCAGTGATTGCGCCGAGAAATACCGGATGCCGCCGATCCGCTTGGATGATGAGGCCCGTCAATTATTGGTTTCTTACCGTTGGCCGGGTAACGTGCGTGAGTTGAAAAACATCACGGAACGTATCTCCGTGATCGAGGAGACACGGGATATAACGGCGGATGTCCTGCGCCTTTATCTGCCGAACGTGAACGTAGAGAAATATCCGGTATTGGTGAAGCAAGATCCGGATCAAAAGATATTTAACAGCGAGCGGGAGATCCTTTATCAAGTCTTGTTCGATATGAAAAAGGACGTGAACGAGCTAAAGAAATTAGTGCATGATATCATGGGAGGGAATATCCCGATGCCAACGGTGGCAGACGATACCCCTTATGCGCATCCGATCCATCCGGCGGCAGTTCATGCCATGCACCCGACGATCCAAGATGCCGAGGATGTGGAAGAGGAGACTTTATCCTTGGAAGAGGTGGAGAAGGAGATGATCCGTAAGGCTTTGGAGAAGCATAACGGGCGACGGAAGAACGCGGCAGCCGACTTGAAGATATCGGAGCGTACGTTATATCGAAAAATCAAGGAATACAATTTGGAATAAAAATATGCTAAAGAAGATTGTCAACATACGTTTGTCGGCAGCCAATTGGCTTATACTCTCATTTTTGACGGTATTGGCTACGGCTTGCTCTATTTCCTATAAGTTTAATGGAGCCTCTATCGATTATACGAAGGTGAAGACCATTACGATTCGTGACTTCACGAACCAAGCTCCCTACGTGAATCCGACCCTTGCGCCGCAGTTTACGGAGGATTTGAAGGATATTTACATCCGTCAGACTCGTCTGCAACTGGTTCCGAGCAATGGCGACCTTGAGTTGGAGGGTGAGATCACTGGTTACGATTTCGCTCCAATGGCCGTGAAGGAGGATGCTATCGCCTCGCAGACGAGGTTGACGATCACGGTGCGGGTTCGTTACTCCAACCGGGTTAACCCGGATGAGGATTTTGAGCAGTCGTTCTCCGCTTACCGCGAGTTCGACAGTAACTTGATGCCGCAGCAGGTAGAGGGAACATTATGCGAGGAAATCATAGAGGAAATAGTAGACCAAATCTATAACGCTACGGTTGCCAATTGGTAGAATGAGGGCGGAGGATTTATATCGTTTGATGGAGGAGCCTTCGGAATTGACCGAGGGGACTCTTCTTGAGTTGCGACGAATCGTGGAGGATTACCCGTATTTTCAAGTGGCACGGATGTTGTATCTAAAGAATCTGGCCGTATTAAATGATATGAGTTTTACCTTGGAGCTGGAGAAGATGGCGATATTCTTGCCGGACCGGAAAAAGCTGTTCCAACTGATAGAGGGAGATAAATATGGCTTGAACTCCCGTGTGGAGCATGAGCCGGATATGCGAAAAGAGGATACTTTCTCCTTGATAGACGCATTCCTCTCTAACCGTAACGAGGAACCGGAGCCTAAGAAAGAAGCCTCGTTCCTGTTCCAGCCATCGGTATCGTCAGATTATATGTTTTGGTCATTATCGAAAGAGGAAGAAGAGAAGCCATCTGGAGAGGATGCGGAGAATAGGCTTCGACATCACGACTTGATCGATTCGTTCATTAAAAATGACCAACAGCGTATGCCGGGTAGTGGGCTGGAAATCCGTGAGGAAACCAGCCGTGCGGAGACTCCAGAGTCGGTGAAAGATTTGGATGATGAGCAGTCCAAATCGCTGGAAGACTCGTGCCTTACGGAAACTTTAGCCCGGATTTATATAAAACAGAAGCGATATGATAAGGCTTTGCAAATTATTAAAAACTTAAGCTTGAAATATCCAGAAAAAAATGTTTACTTTGCAGACCAAATCAGATTTTTGGAAAAGTTGATTATTAACACTAAAAAATAAAACTAAGATGTACGTATTTATTTCTATCTTAATCCTGATTGCCTCTATACTATTAATCTTGATCGTGTTGATCCAGAACTCAAAAGGTGGAGGTTTGGCTTCAGGATTCTCTTCTTCTAACCAAATCATGGGTGTACGTAAGACCACAGACTTTTTGGAGAAAGCTACTTGGAGTTTGGCGGGTGCCGTAATCGTACTGAGTATCGTGATTACCGCATTTATCCCCAGAACTGAGCATGCCGCTCAATCAGAGATCAAGCAACAAGTGAACGACGCTGTCTCTATCGATCCTAACACGATCGCTCCGGACTTTGGTACAGCGCAACAACCGGCAGTTCCGGCAGAGGAAACTCCCGCTACTACACCTGCGGAGGAAAGCAACAAATAAGATTGTATTTGAGAATAATATAGAAGCCATATCCACTAACAATGGATGTGGCTTTTTTTGTGCTACTTTAAGTGGAAGCTTCTTTAGGTCTTGATCTTTTCACTTATGTGAAAAGATCGTATCACAAGGGTGAAAAGATCGTATCACGTATATGAAAAGATCGTTTCATCTTTGTGAGACGATTATTGCGAATAGGGGCTTCTATCTCTTCATAGAAAGAAATGATCAGTTAAGTGGAATATTGTTCGTATATTTGTTACATATAATAGTAATAAGTATAAATACTCAGATATGGATATGATAAATTTTGATGGGTTGTTGATCGGTATCGTTACATTTTTGATTATCGGTCTGTTTCATCCGGTAGTCGTGAAGGCCGAGTATTATTGGGGGACGAAATGCTGGTGGATATTCCTTGTCTTGGGGATTTTAGGAGTGATAGCCTCCCTGTTTATAGACAGCGTGTTTGTGTCCGCTATTTGCGGCGTATTCGCCTTCTCATCGTTCTGGACGATCAAGGAGATTTTCGAGCAGGAGGAGCGTGTGCAGAAAGGTTGGTTCCCTAGAAATCCGAAAAGAAAATACCCTTGGGACGATAGTGAGGTGAAATGAATTCTTTTCGTATCTTTGCGCTCGTGAAAGCGATATAAAAGCAATAAAGCTATGAAGACAAAGAGAAAAAAGCAAGATCCGTTAGTCGAGTACATAAAGGCTAACCGGAAAGGTAGTCGTGAGGCCGAGTTAGAAAACCACGGCAGGCCGGTCAGTCATAACCGGATTCATGTATCGAAGAAAGTTTATAATCGTAAAAGAATGAAGGCAGATGCCCAGAGGCATCTGCCTTATTTGTTTTTAGTGGCCTAAAAGGAGACCTTAGTTCGCTGTATTGTTATTGATCGGTGTCTTTTCCTTGAACCACTCCACTAGTATCCCATTCTTGAAGCTTAGGATGTAGTAGCCTTCAGAGTAGTCGGCTATCGTCATGGTTACCGTCTTATAACTGATACTCTCTATCGGGCCGTCGGGGGTTATCCGTGCGCCAGCCGACTCAAAATCCTTTCCTAGTATCGATATAACCTTTTGCTTGGTCATCCCTAGCTCTATCTTATGCATCCGGTTGTCCATTTTATAAGGATTCATTACCGTAGCGCATCCTATCAATAAGAACATTGTCAGCAACACGTATATCCCTTTCACCATCTTCATCTCTCTTTTTGTTATTTGTTGTATTGGGGGCTAAAGTAGACATTATGGCTCACCCGATAAATCAGGGGGAAAATTCTTTAATTCTATAGAAAATTTGCACCTTTGTACCATGAACAATCAAGGACTATTAGCATTGGCACAGTTGATTCTGCCATCAGAGATACTTT
>NZ_JAMOKU010000005.1:0-153269 GCF_023656845.1 Parabacteroides sp. Y3-G-102
GGCAACTAATGCATTTGCAGAGTCTTTTAATGCTAAAATTAAGGCGTTTAGAGCTGCTTTAAGAGGAGTAACGGATATAAAATTCTTTCTTTTCAGACTTACAAAGCTGTATGCTTAATCCCCCAGGTTTATCGGGTGAGCCCCGGAGACTCGGATCTCTATCAATACATCATCAATGAGCCGGATAGCTGAACACAAAAAGAGCCTCTCTTCACAGGGAGGCCCTTTTTATGTGATGCCGGAAATAACCAATAAAAACTTCCCGACACTACGGTGTTAATCATCTTATATGCTTACATAAAATTAGCAGAAGGCTTTGGTTTGCGATATACTAATAGTGTTACATTCTTTTTGACATTGCAAAGATACGTCGGCCTATAAGGGTGCGCAATACCTATATATATGTAAAAAAGGAGAGTTCGTACCTATTAATTGCTATATTCTTCTTCATGGCCAGTGAAATATGGCGTAAAAAAGGCGTGAAACCAAGTGGAATCACGCCTAAATCTATCTATGCCTTTATTTTTAATGGGCAAGCTTCAACTGATTCTCCAAAGCCTGTTTTATATACCCGTTAATCGTAGTTCCCGCCTCTTGCGCCAATGCTGCGATTCGGCTATGTATTTCTGGTGAAATACGGATATTTAACGTGCCACTATAAGGTTTACGAGGTTCCACGCCATCAGCCAAACAGCCGGCAAGATAGCTTTCTACTCCGGCTTCAAAATCCGCACGAAGTTCATCGATAGTATTACCTTCATAAAGAATTAAATCTTTACTCATACCAAGTACCTTTCCGCAAAGACAGTTATCAGCCTTACTGTACTCAACAGAACCTTTATAACCTTTGTATTCCAAATAGTCCATATTGAATCATTTCATTTAATTAAACCATTACTTTTTAAATGCTGATATATCGCTTTCATCATCCACTCCTTCATAATACTACCCGGATGCGGTTTATGAATATCAATATATTGTCCCGTCTGTTCATTTTTAAATCTCACGCGAGAACCTGACGTTGCACCTTTATTATGCTCGTTATAGCCATAAGAAGAAAGCAATTTTAAAGTTTCCTCGTAGGTGAAATCTTTAGGTAGTTTACAAAAATGCTCGATCAACTTTTCTTTAGAACCCATATCCTTGTTCTTTCTGCAAATGTAACTAATATTAGTTGCAAAACAAAAGAATATGGAGGAAAACTTCCCGACACTACAGTGTTAATCATTTAATGATCTTCTCGCTTGTAATAACTAACGCTTACCTCTGAAATAATACAAAACCGTATTTTCCAAAATTAACTATCAAGTTGTCTTGCGGGTCAATAATGGGGCCTATTGGGTGTGATGTCCTGAAAATATTCTTCCGGGATACCTATGAGTAGGTAATTAGGGTCTTATTTTACCTACTTCGGGCGATTGTAGCAAATTCTCAGCCCCTGTAATTTTGCTAAAAATTATAAAACGCAATGAGAACGTTAACAAATTTATTAGCGATTGGATTACTTTCCTTTACCGCTCTACATGCTCAAGAGAGTAATATGAGCTCTACCGTAAAGGCATCGGAGATGTATGCCGACGGTTTTTCTAAATTCCGTTTTGGAGGATATGGTGAGATGGCTGCCAGTTATATGGATTATGATTGGAATTGGGTGACACCTCAAGGTACATCACATATGAATCGGGCTACTGTCTCTATCCCTCGTTTTATTTTAGCTTTTGATTATAAGTTCTCTCCCAAATGGGTACTGAGTTCCGAGATTGAGTTTGAGTATGGAGGAACAGGCGCCGCACGGGAAGTGGAGTGGTACGAGGAGAATGGAGAATATGAGACCGAGATCGAGAAAGGTGGCGAGGTCGCCTTGGAGCAGTTCCATATCTCTTATCTGATGAACAAGCATTTAAACTTCCGTTTTGGACATATGATCGTACCGGTAGGCTTGACCAACGCACATCATGAACCCTTGAACTTTTTCGGTGTATATCGTCCGGAAGGAGAGACTACCATATTACCTTCTACTTGGCATGAGACGGGTGTGGCTCTATTTGGTGATTTAGGAAATTTCGATTACGAGTTACAAGTCGTTTCCGGTCTGGACCCACAAGGTTTCCGTATGGAGAACTGGGTTGGCAAAGGTACGCAAGGCGCTTTCGAGGAAACTCAATTTACGCATCCTGCCTTTGTGGCTCGTGTCAACTATAATGGAGTGAAGAAATTTAAAGGCTTACGTGTGGGCGCTTCTTTTTATTATAACCAACCCTCTAAGAATAGTAGCAAACCGCTGCGTAACCAAGGTGAGAAATATCCGCTTACCATCGTGACGGCGGACGCTCAATATAAAAGTCCGAACAATAATTTGATCGCCAGAGGTAATATCGTTTACGGCCATCTGGGCAACAGCAACGCTTTGACAAAGGTAAACAATAACTCATCTTCAGCTTCCGGATATCCTAATTCAACCGTGGCGGAGACCGCTGTCAGTTATGCGGCTGAGGTTGGCTATAATGTAGGTTCCTTCTTTAGTCGGAAAGCCCCTAGAATTTATCCTTTCGTTCGCTACGAATATTATAATCCGATGCAATCCGTGGAGAAAGGCAGTAATAAACTGGCGGATAGACGTCTTCAAAAGAGCGTGATTACGGCTGGCCTTAACTATTACGCATTGCCTAATCTGGTCGTAAAGGCGGATTATGCGCACCGTATTGTAGGTAAGGGTGATTATAATAGCCAGAATATGGTTTCTGTCGGTATCGCTTATATCGGCTGGTTCTTATCAAGATAATAGACTATTAACAAATATATATGTAAGAATATGAAAAAAGTACTTTTATTACCCATGATGTTGATGGGTGTGGCTTTGAGCTTCACTTCTTGTGGAGACAACGATGATCCGGGCAAGGACCCCGATGTTGTAACTTATGACTTTAAGAATCTTCCTGCGGATTCGGATGCAAAACCAACAGAAGATCAGATGAGTGCGGTTGTCGCTACTTTCGTTGATGAGGTAGCTTTGCCTACCTATAAGGACATGTTGACAAAGATGACCGCCTATAAAAATGCGGTAGACAAGTTCATCGCGTCTGGTTCTAAGAATGATTTAGCGGATGCCTGCGACGCTTGGCGTGCGGTTCGTGTACCTTGGGAACAAAGTGAGGCATTCTTGTTCGGTGTGGCGGATTTGGCACAGCTCGACCCGAGCTTGGATAGCTGGCCTTTGGATAAGAACGGTATAGAGGAGATTATAGCTACAGGAGAATTCAGCAAGATTTCAGGAGCTGTAGACGAAGATGCGGAAGATGGTCCTCAAAATTTACGTGGATTCCATACGGCGGAAAAGATGTTATTCTTAGACGGCGAGCCTCGTGATCTGGAAACAAGCCCGTTCGCAAAGAATGAATTGGAGTATTTGAAGTTAGTGTCCGAACGTATGTTATCTGATACTCAAGACTTATACAATGGTTGGTTGAAAGGCTTAGGAACTTCGGATGTTCCTTCTTCTTATGCGGAGGCTATGAAGAAACATGACGGTTCTGCCTATTCCATTGGTAATGTGTATCAGGCGATTGAGCTTATGCTGAATGGAAATAATGGTATGGCTGGAATCTCCAATGAAGTAGGTTCCGCTAAGATAACTGACCCGGTGACCGCATGGAATGGAAGTAATAAAGACGCTACTGACCCGAATAACCCCGGTGTCTTGGCTGTAGAGTCTTGGTATAGCTGGAATTCCTTGGACGACTATAAGAACAATATCGTAAGTATCAAGAACGCTTATTTCGGCGGTCGTGATTTGGATGAGGAATCCGCTTCCGAGAGTAGCTTGCATGCGTTGACTAAAATGATTAATCCTACGTTGGATAGTTTGATGGTAGTTCAAATTGATAAGACAATCAACGCTATCAATGCGATCGGCTATCCTTTCCGTAACAATCTAGGGGATACGGAGCATATCAATACAGCTACAGAAGCTTGCGCTGATTTAACGACAGGTTTGGGCGTTGTTAAGTCTAAGTTCACGAACTAATCGGACAAGCCGATACGATGAAACGAAGATTACTTCTATTATTCGCTTTATCCGGTAGTCTGCTGTGTAGTTGCGAATCCGAGGACTTGGAAAATTGGCAGGTTAAGAAACCCAATGGGCAGGTAGCTTCCGAGAAGGAATTGTCCGCGGGTATCTCAACCATTTTCTCCAATGCCCCGGATGCGTACGATACGCAGGCAAACTGGGTTACGGGCGAATTAGAGACGCGATTTAATCGTGGTGATGGATTGTACGACGATGCTCGCGGTGTTGAGAATGTGGATGGTGGAGGACTAGGGCCGCTTTATGCCGGATATTCTTGCGGTTCCTGTCATAAAAGTACCGGGCGGACCCGTCCGGCTATAGCCGATGGAGGTTCCGGCCCCGGCTTCTCATCCATGCTTATTTATATATCACGTAAAAGTGGCGGCTATTTTCAAGATTACGGCCGGGTACTACATGATCAAGCGATATACGGAACGAAACCGGAGGGAAGGGTTAAGATTACTACTACTTCCCAAAAATATACGTTCCCCGATGGGGAGGAATATGAGTTGGTCACCCCTCATTATGAGATAAAGGAATGGTATGCTGATAGTATCCCGATGTCGGATTTACGGATTTCCGTACGTCAACCCTTACGGCATGTCGGAATGGGGCAGATGATGGCGCTCGACTTGGATATGCTAAAGCAGATCGCTGCTAAAAGCAATTATCCGGAATATGGTATTAGTGGACGTATAAACTATGTGACGGAAAAGGGAAAGAAGCAGATCGGTATCTCTGGTAATAAGGCGAATCATGCCGACTTAACGGTGGAATTGGGATTCTCTTCCGACCTCGGTGTAACGAACGATCGTTTCCCGCATGAGGTAGGAGAAGGACAGAGTAATATGATGGGTTTTGCCATGACCGGGGCGCAGGTCTCTACGGAAGATATGGAAGATGTGGATTTATACCTCCAGACCTTGGGGGTACCCGCCCGTCGGAATGTGGATGATCCTACGGTTCTTCAAGGAGAGCAACTTTTCTATCAAGCGAAATGTCATTTATGCCATGTGACTTCCTTGAAGACACGCCCTCGCGGATCTGTCCTTTTGAATAATACGGAATTGCCTCAATTAGGTAATCAGGTGATCCATCCTTATTCGGACTTTTTATTGCATGATATGGGGGTTGAGCTAGGGGATGATTATCCCAGTGGCTTGGCCAACGGTAATGAATGGAGGACTACCCCGTTATGGGGATTGGGATTACAAGAGGTCGTAAACGGCCATACCTATTATTTACATGATGGCCGTGCCCGGAACCTGACGGAGGCTATTATGTGGCATGGTGGGGAAGGAGCTGCGTCGCGTACCCTATTCTCTCGCATGACAAAAGACGAGCGGGCCGCTCTGATTAAATTCCTACAAAGTTTATAAATAAATAACGCATAGAATCGAAATGAAAAAAATATATAGGACGTTGCTTGTGGTGCTTCTATCAGCAGGTGTTTTCTCCGTGAAAGCTCAAGATACAAAGAAAGAGATGGATGATAAATATGTAGAGAACGATGTGGTTTCACTAGCGGGAAAGAAGGGCTTTTCTTTTTCTACCAAGGCCGGTGATTTTTTGTTTAAGCCCTATGCGTTGGTACAGGCAAGCGCTTGCTACAACCGATATGACGACCAAGGGCTGGAAAGCCATTATGCCAAGAGCGTAGCGAACTCCGGTTTCGCGATCCCTAACGCTATTCTCGGTTTTACGGGTAAGGCTTTTGGACGGGTTACTTTCAATTTATCGCTGAATGCCGCTAAGAGTGGAGGTGCTTTATTGCAACAGGCTTGGTTCGACGTAGCGATCAAGGAGTCGTTTCGTATCCGTGTCGGTAAGTTCAAGACACCGTTTATGCATGGCTATTTAAGTACTTTGGGGGAGACGTTGTTTCCGGTACTGCCTTATTCCGCTTCCCAATCCGTATTGCTTCCTTACGACGTGAATTATGTCATACCGAATATGTCCACGGGATTCGACTTGGGTGTACAGGTACATGGTTTGATCCATGATAAATGGAATTATCAAGTCGGTATTTTTAATGGTACGGGTATCGACGTGAATTTGGCGACTAAGACAAACTGCGATGATCATAAATGGTTGCCTTCGCTGTTATATGCGGGTCGTCTGGCCTTTATGCCGAAGGGGGAGATGCCAACGTCTCAAGGCTCACCGGAGAATCTGAACGACGATAAGATGTCTATCGCCGTATCTGCCTCTTATAATGCGGAGGCCGAGTTCTTGACCAGTAGCGACACCCGTGTGGGCGTTGAGTTCGCATGGATCAAGAACCGCTGGTATGTGGCTGCCGAAGGTTACTATATGAATATGCATTTTACCAAGATCATGCAAAAGCCGGATAAGAATTTCTGGGGAGCTTACGCTCAATTGGGCTATTTCATCACTCCGAAATTGCAGGGTGCTTTGCGATATGATTTCTATGATCGTAACGCTACGGATGAGGGTGGTTTGTTGAATATGCCCGCCGCTGGTTTGAATTATTATTTCTTTAATAATAATTTGAAGCTACAGGTTATGTATCAATATCTAGGTCGTAGCGGTCATGCTACGCAGAATGACCGGGATGAGGACGCTATTGGATTGGCTCGTCACTCCGCTACGGCTATGTTGCAGTTCACGTTCTAATCTTTGGGTATGAAACGATATAGTCAATATATAATGTATGCCTTATTCCTGTTATTCGGGCTGGGTTGTGATGAGGGTAAGATTTATCCGGATGAGACGGTTGATTCCGGGCGAACCGCTACCGTGTCACTTTCTTTCACTGGCCTGAAAGCTTGGCCGAAGGAGAATATGCTCTCGTTATGCGCTTTTGGCGAGGATAAGTCGAAACCTTTGCAAACCCAGCGTATCAGTAAGCCGGCGGAAGACGGCAAAAGACTAAAACTCCGATTGAATAATGTCACTCCGGATACGAGGAGTATAGAGGTCGCTGTGATTAGTAGGGGATTGCGGTTGGTTTACTCCTATTATACGTCTCCGGTGGATGATTCGGACGAACCGCTTGATTTGTCTGTGGGCGAATTGGATTTAGCGAGCTTCAAACGTGTACAAGCGCAGGTGTTCGACTTGAATTGCCTGTCTTGTCATGGCGGGGGATCGGGATTGGCCGGTCAGCTGGATCTTAGGGACGATGTAGCCTATAAATCCTTAGTGAATGTCAAGGCGCCCCTTTCGGAAGAGGGTAAGAACTACGTGACCCCGGGTGATATAAACGATAGTTTCTTGCTGGATATATTGGAGGATAATCCGGTACATAAGGATATGTTCAATAGTTCCGGGAAACAGGAGGTCCTTGCTTTGATCCAAGGTTGGATCTTAGGAGGGGCATTGGATAATTGATAAGAAAGAAAATGATGAATTATACGAGAAAAATAGATACGGATAAAGCGGTAGAGGTTCAGATCTCTTCATTCACGGGCAAAGGTGGAACAACGGAATATCAGGTGATGGTATCGATTACAGACCCTTGTTTGTCTTTCGTGGAGCAATTGCAAAACCTTTTGCGGGTTTATGTGACTGTCGTGAAGGAAGAGCTATCGAATGACGCTACCGCCGTTTTCCGCCGTTATTTTTTAAGTGACGCGGCTAATCAGACGGATAGCGTGATGGAGTGGGAGTGCGAGAGCGCCTTTTGTCCGCTCTCTATCGTGCAGCAACCGCCTTTGAATGGAACAAAGATCGCTATGTGGACTTATTTGCAAACGGGCATGTCGGTACAAACGTACGATTCCGGTTTACTGGAAGCGTCGCATAACGGTTATAGGCACCTCTGGGGGGGAGGTGCCTTCAATAAGGCGGCCAATTCGGAATACCAGATCCGGCTTTTATTGAATGACTATGTGATGCAATTGATGGGGCAGCGTTGTACGTTGGCCTCTCATTGTGTCCGTACTTGGTTCTTTGTGCAAAACGTAGACGTGAATTACGCCGGTGTGGTGAAAGCCCGGAAAGAAGTTTTTATCACGCAGAATCTTACGGAGAAGACGCATTATATCGCTAGTACGGGTATCGAGGGACGTCATGCCGATCCCTCGGTGTTGGTACAGATGGACAGTTATGCGGTGGATGGGTTGGAGCCGGGACAGATTCAGTTCCTTTACGCTCCCACGCACTTGAATCCTACTTATGAATATGGAGTAACCTTCGAGCGGGGTACGGCTGTTACGTATGGGGATCGTAAACAGGTCTTCATCTCGGGTACGGCGAGTATAGATAACCGGGGAGAGATTGTCTATCCGGGCGATATCGTAAAACAAACCGAGCGGATGATGGAAAATATCAGCGTGTTGCTGAAAGAGGCGGACGCTACTACTCGTGATATTACGCAGGCGATCACCTATTTGAGAGATATGGCTGATTATGCGGTGGTTAAGAAGTATTTTGAGGCGCATTACCCGGATTTGCCACATTTGATAGTCTTGGCCCCCGTTTGCCGTCCCGGATGGTTGATAGAGACTGAGTGTATAGCGGTCGTGCCGACGGAGTCGTCCTTTAAGCCTTTGTGAAATAATAATAAATGTACGAGATATGGAAGAAAAAGGAGTATATTTGGCTATTCAAACACCAAGACAAGTTAGAAAGAAGCCTATGTATAAAAATGGAATGTACCGGGAAACCGATAAAATGAGTGATCTGATCTGCGAGAACTATCCGATGGTTTTAGTCATGAGCCGTTTTGGTATAGCGCTCGGGTTCGGAGAGAAGAATATCGGGGAGGTTTGCCGGCAGAATGGGGTGGATGCTTGTACTTTCCTGACGGTCGTGAATTTCTTGGTCGAGGAAGTGAATACGCCTGTCGAGAATATCAGCAAATGCCTGTCGATCGAGAACTTGATCCGCTATTTGCATAATGCCCATGATTACTTCTTGAACTTCCGCTTGCCACATATCCGTCGTAAATTGGTAGACGCTATATCCGGGTGCCCGGAGGATGTCGCTTTTGTGATCACGAAGTTTTTCGATGAGTATGCGGAGGAGGTAAATAAACATATGTCTTATGAGGAACGTGCTGTTTTCCCTTATGTCCGTAATTTGTTGGAAGGAAAGAGAGATCCGAAATACAATATTACGATCTTCCGCAAGCGTCATGATCAGATCGAGATGAAGATCACGGAGTTGAAAAATATCCTGATCAAATACTATCCGGGAGCGGGTACGAATATGCTGAATAGTGTCTTGTTCGATATTTTTGCCACGGAGGAAGACTTGGCTTCACATACCCGTGTGGAGGATTATTTGTTTGTACCGGCCATATTGGCTTTGGAAAAACAATTATAAGCATGAATCGATGAGTACAAATCTAAAGATTGCGATAGCCGAACCTTCTGTTATCATAAGGAGCGGACTGGAGAACCTGTTGAAACGGTTACCGGGTTTCCGTATCCAGATGGTGGAGATTCATTCGGTGGAATCTCTTTTCGACTCGCTTCGTATGCACAAACCGGATGTGTTGATCGTGAACCCGGCTTTGCCCGGCTATTTCACGTTGCAGCATTTGAAGGAGGAAAGCGGCTGTGCCGAGATGAAATGTATCGCTTTATTATATTCTGTCTCAGACAGTGTGTTATTGCGTTCTTATGATGAACAAATTAACATATACGATAGCGCTGATGAGATCAAGCACAAATTGGAACGGTTGAACGCCGAGGTACTTCCGGATGACGAGCCGGAAGGGGATGACGAGCAACAATCGTTAAGCTCGAGGGAAAAAGAGATCGTAGTCTGCGTCGTGAAGGGAATGACAAACCGGGAGATAGCGGATCGTTTGTTTCTTTCTACGCATACGGTCATCACCCACCGTCGTAATATCGCTCGGAAACTTCAAATTCATAGTGCCAGCGGTCTTACGATCTATGCGATTGTCAATAAGCTGGTCGAATTAGGCGACATCAAGCAGTAATCGTATATTTATAAGTAAGTTAAAGGGAATGTGGATAAGCGATAAAAGCGCCTTCCGCATTCCCTTTACTATTAATATAATTAAATTTAATGATCATATCTTATTAACGCTTATCGAAAACTAAAACCCGTTTATTCCTGTTTCTTCTTCAAATCATTAAGCTTATAAGAAATGAAGAAAGCATTTTTACTTGGATTAGCATTGTTATTTTCCTTATCTATGAGCGCACAACATTTCGCGTTGAAGAACAATCTTCTCTACGACGCGACTACGACTCCGAACTTAGGATTCGAGGTGGGCTTAAGCAAAAAGGTTACATTGGATGTCTCGGCGGGATATAATCCTTTCAAGTTCAATGACGGTAAGAAACTGAAGCACTGGCTTGTCATGCCGGAAGTGCGTTATTGGACTTGCGAGAAATTCAACGGTACGTTTATTGGCGTGCATGCGTTGGGCGGACAGTATAATATCGCTGGGATTAAATTACCCTTTGGCATATTCCCTAATTTGAAGGACCATCGTTATGATGGTTATTTGTACGGTGGCGGACTTACGTTGGGACATCAATGGATACTGAATAAGCGTTGGAGTATAGAAGCCGCTATCGGCGCCGGTTATGCCCGTGTACATTATGATAAGTATAATTGCGGGGAATGTGGCACCAAGATCGAGACCAAGAACTCGAACTATTGGGGTGTAACGAAAGCGGCCCTTTCTATCATTTATTTTATCCACTAAAAAACGATCTAGAGAGATATGAGACATTTATTGAGTATATGTATCGCTTTATTGTTCCTCGGAGGTGTGAGCCTACAGGCACAGAACGGTGTGCGAGGAACTGTTAGTTTCGAGAATGTAAGCGCAAAGAAGGACGGAAGCCAGCTTATGATGAATTTTACGACCAATCTGAGCAATCTGCGTTTGAAATCCCAAGAGATGGTCATCCTGACACCGGTATTGCAATCGGTGGATAAATCGCAGTCTTACCAGTTTAACCCGATCGTGATTACCGGGCGGGCACGTATGAAGGCGTTGAACCGTGAGTTGGGTTTCAATAGTTATGAATTTCCCCAAACTCCTAGCTTGATTATCCGTCAGACGAAGAAGGGGCCGGAATTGATTCCGGTGGAATTGTCCGTACCCTATGCGGGATGGATGCGAAACGCTACCTTGATGGTGGATGAGAATACCACGGGATGCGCTTCTTGTGAGGTCTCAAATGACATCTATGGGGTGATGAGCCGTGTATTGCCTCCGTTAGCTCCTCCCGTTTATGAGCTTAGCTATGTTACTCCTCCGGTAGAGCCTGTGAAACAACGGAGCGAGACGCATTCCGCTTATTTAAACTTTGAGGTAGGCAAGTCCGTATTGTTACGTGATTTCAAGGATAACGCTACCGTGCTGAATGAGGTGAATAAGATTGTAACGGAAGTCCGTAACGATAAGAATCTAAGCTTTACCGAATTTAAGGTTACCGGATACGCTTCCCCGGAAGGTGGCTACGATTATAATATGAGATTGTCCGAGAGTCGTGCCAAGGCTTTTGTCGCTTACATGAAAGATAAGGAGAAGATAGATCCTTCCTTGATGAAAGTGAATTGGATGGGTGAGGATTGGATCGGATTGCGTCAAGAGGTTACGAAATCGGATTTGGCGAATAAGAAGGAGATTCTGGAGATCTTGGATATTCAAGATATAAACAAGCGCAAGGCTAAACTACATGCCTTGAACGGAGGTCGGACTTATAAGATATTATTGGATAAATACTATCCTCCTTTAAGACGTATTGATTATACCTTGGCTTATATCGCACGTCCGTTCGACGTGAACGAGGCCAAGCAAGTGATCAAGACGAAACCTCAATATTTAAGTTTGAATGAGATGTTCTTGGTAGCCAATTCTTATGATAAAGGTAGCGATCAGTTCAAGGAGGTATTCGATATCGCCGTTCGTCTTTATCCGACCGACCCGATCGCTCAATTAAATACGGCGGCCCTTGAGATTGAGACTGGTGCTTACGATCCGGCCATCAGTCGTTTGCAAGGTATTAATTTGCCGGAAGCATGGAATAACCTAGGTGTCGCTTATGCGATGAAGAAGGATTATACGACCGCTATGCAATATTTCGATCAAGCTGCCCAAGCCGGCGTGCAAGATGCCGCTGCGAACCGGGATGAGCTGGCTGCTTGGTTAGCCGAGCAATAATGGAGATACTTACCTTCGAATATAAAAAAAAGCCCCCGTTTCCGGAGGCTTTTTTTGTGCTTATAATTTCGCTTTCCATTCATTCATCAACTCGGTAATGGTTTCCCGTACCGAAGTGATCTTATTCGCTCGCCAAGCGTTACTGCCGGCGAAAGCGTATCCATTCTCGAAATTCCCTTTGAAGGCGTTGTATAAGGCGGTGACGATACAATACGGGCTGCGTGATATATCGCACGTCTTGATACAGTTGAAGGGACAAGCTTTCGGTTGCTTGATTCCCGCCTTTACTTTCTCAAGGAAACTGCAATGGATGGCTCGTCCGGGCATGCCGACGGGACTTTTGATGATCTCTATGTCCTTCTCCTCGGCCTGTATATAGGTCTGTTTGAAGGCTTCCGAGGCATCGCATTCCGTGGTGGTAACGAACCGGGTTCCTAACTGAACGCCTGATGCTCCAAGGTCTATCATGCGTTTGATATCTTCACCCGTATAAATGCCTCCTGCCGCGATTACCGGGATCTTTTTGTCGTATTTCTGCTCGAAATGAGAGACTTCCTCTACGACTTGAGGTAATAATTCTTCCAATGAGAAATGCTGGTCTTCCAACTGGTTTTCCTTATATCCCAGATGTCCACCCGCTTTCGGGCCTTCTAGTACCACCGCATCCGGAAGATAATCATAGTTATTCTTCCATTTCTCGCAGATGATACGTACGGCACGTGCGCTGGAAACGATGGGAACCAGCTTGGTGACGCTATCTTTCTTGAGGAAAGAAGGCAAGTCCAAAGGCAGTCCAGCACCGCTGAAAATGATGTCTACCTTTTCCGCTATACTGGTCTTTACCAGTTCAGCGAAGTCGGAAAGAGCTACCATTACGTTTACGCCGATGATACCTTTCGCTTTTTCCCGGGCCTTGCGGATCTCTTCCGCTAACCCGAGATTCCCAGCTTCTGTATAATTGCTGGGTGACAATTTCTTATATAAAAGTCCGAGACCGGCTGCGGAGATAACGCCGATCCCACCTTCATTTGCGACGGCCGAGGCTAAGCCGGAAAGAGAGATGCCTACGCCCATTCCACCTTGGATGATTGGAATACGAGCCTTTAGGTCTCCGATTGTTAATGTCTTCATTAAAAAAATAAATATAGTGTTTCAATAATCGAGGCAAAGGTAGCACAATATCCCAATAAATGTGCGAAATGGACCAGAATTATCGCGCAAATATTCTAGTCATGTGCAATGTATGGAACGAACCGATTATTTTATGTAAATTCGTCCCTGAATAATTAGGCAAGACGTCTGTAACAGGATTGTAATGTATGTGAAACGGGTGTGAAACAGGAGCGTTGTAACTTTGCGACGCAAATATAGTTTTTATAGTTAGGAATGAAATTTGGAAAAGTTATAGCGCTCATGTTAGTGCTGCTTCCATTCAGTATGGGAGCGCAGGAGGTGGATCAGTCGGTGGAAAAACGTATCGATTCCTTGGCTACGGAAGTGACTACCTTGGATAAGGTAGTCCAGAAGCTAAGCAATTTCAAGGTTTCCGCTTATATCCAAGGACAATACCAATATGGACAGGAGGACGCTACCTTGAAGGTGGGCGATAAGAACGAGAACTTGGATAAAGGGTTTAACCGGATCGGTATCCGCCGGGGCCGTATGAAGTTCGAGTACAATGATGGGATCGGAACAGGTGCTGTCCAGATCGAGGTGAATGATAAGGGAGTAAGTTTCCGTGATCTGTATATCGGTATCAAGGACCCTTGGACGAAGCGTAGCCAGTTGATGGCTGGTGTGTTCAACCGTCCTTTCGGTTATGAGGTCTGTTATTCCACGAGTTCTCTCGAATCTCCGGAGAGAGCGACTATTATCCAGTATTTCTTCCCGGATGAGCGTGACTTGGGAGCGATGCTTACCTTACGTACCAAGACTACCAGCCCATTGAGTTTCTTGCGATTGGATGCCGGTCTGTTTGCCGGAAACAGTATCAACCGGGAGACGGATAGCCGGAAAGATTTCATCGGGCGTCTGGGTGCCGAGAAGGCGATAGGCGACTGGGGAAAATGGGGAGCCGGTTTCTCCTATTACCATGGTTTTGTCTACAACCCGACTACCGAGGCATATGAGATGCGTGGCAATCATTTCGTTAAGAGGGATATGGGAGAGACGGGTACTTATATGAAGCGCCAGTATTTAGGTTTGGATGGACAGTTTAGTTTTCTTTCATCTTTAGGAAAGACCACTCTCCGTGCGGAAGGTTTGATCGGTACCCAACCCGGTATCGCCGGGAGCAGTAAAAGCCCGAACTACAGTACCCGACCGGAGAATTTGCCGGAAAATTCTTTGTTTAAGCGCCCTTTCCTTGGTTACTTCTTTTATTTGGTACAGGATATAGGCGCCTCTCCTTTCTCCGCCGTATTGAAATATGACGTTTACGATCCGAATACGAAGGTGAGTGGAAATGAGGTAGGGGCGGAAAATAGCTTCACCTCAAAAACCGACTTGGCTCAAAGCACGATAGGTATCGGCGGTATCTATAATTTCAATAAACATATCCGTCTACAAGCTTACTACGAGTTTAACTTCAATGAGAAAAGTAACCTCGTGAAGGGCTACGAGAACGACCGGAAGGATAATGTATTGACAGTCCGTCTTCAATATAAGTTTTAATTCATAGGATTGTAATATCTGTTTCATCCCATTGAAATACCGAAGTATTTATTTTGTATCGTAAATAAAAGATAAATACAAAGTAATGAAGAAGACGATTTTATTAGCTGCCATGGCAGCGTGTTTGTTTGCTACGAATGTGTTTGCCCAGAAGATAAAGGGTAGCGATACTTGTTTGCCTCTTACCCAGACTGAAGCCGAGAATTTCATGAATAAGAACAAAGCTGCTAAGATAACGGTGACGGGTGGTGGCTCCGGCGTGGGGATCTCCGCTTTGATGGAAGGCACTACGGATATAGCGATGGCTTCCCGTAAGATGAAATTCGACGAGCGCATGAAGTTGCAAGAAGCCGGGAAGAAAACGAAAGAGGAGGTGATCGCCTACGACGCTCTGGCTGTTGTCGTGCATCCTTCCAACAAGGTATCCAATCTGACCCGGGAGCAATTGGAAGGCATTTTTACCGGCAAGATCAAGAATTGGAAAGAAGTGGGTGGTGCGGATATGAAGATCGTGGCCTATTCCCGCGAGACTTCTTCCGGAACCTACGAGTTCTTCAAGGAGAGCGTGTTGAAAAATAAGAACTATATGAACGGTATCTTGAGCATGCCGGCTACAGGTGCCATTATCCAAAGCGTAAGCCAGACGAAAGGAGCCATTGGCTATGTAGGTCTTGCTTATTTGAATAAAGAAGTGAAGCCGATCCATGTATCGTATGATGCCGGAAAATCCTACGTGGAGCCTTCGTTGGAGAACGCAAGGAATAAGACCTATCCGGTTGTCCGTCCGTTGTTCTACTACTATGAGACGAAGAATGCCTCAAAGGTGCGACCGTTCATCGATTATGTGATGTCTGCCGAAGGACAAGCGACGGTGAAGAAGGTTGGTTATATCCCGGTAAAGTAAGCGGAGAATCCGGACAGCGTTGTATGAGCACATCATACAACGCTGTCTTATGTGTTGGGATAAGATTGTCCGTCCGTCTCTTCCAGAAACTGATCCATATACAGATTCTCGCCATCCCATACGATATAAGAGAAGAATTGCATCCAATCCCCGGCTATGAGAATACGGGAGGTACGGCTTAACATCAAGTCCAACATGATGTGGCGATGGCCGAAAATGAAGAAGTTTATATCGGGATGCGTCTTTAGATATTCCTTGGCGAAAACAACCATATATTCAGCGTCTTCCCCTTGATACTTTTTAGCCTCTTGCTTTTCCAGTCCACTCTTCCGGCTGTTGAGCGACCAACCTAAAGCGAACCCGAACGTCCAGCGGGGATGTATTCCTGCATATAACCATTGGCAGAACTTATTCCGGAAAATAGCCCTGATCAGACGGAATGCCTTACTCCGGAAATCTACCTCATCGCCATGCCCGAGGAAGAAACGTTTCCCTAATAAATCGACTGTCAAGGTATCCCGATGGATGATGGCGCCTATCTCTTTCGGCAAGTAGTCGAACATCCAGATGTCATGGTTACCGATAAAGATATGTATTTCTATGCCTCTGTCCGCTAACTCGGCCAATTTCCCCAGAAAACGTACATGTCCTTTCGGCACGACGTATTTGTATTCGTACCAATAGTCGAATAGATCTCCCAGAAACCAAATGGCGGAAGCGTCTTCCTTGATGCTATCCAGCCAACGTACCAGTTTCTTCTCGATGGCTAAAGGGTCCTTGTGGAAACGGGCTCCCAGATGTGCGTCTGAGGCGAAATATATTTTCATAGAAAACCTAATTCCAGTTTAGCCTCCTCCGTCATCATGTCCTTGTCCCATTCCGGCTCGAAGACGAGGTTTACCTCTACATTGTTCACCCCATCGACCGCTTCTACCTTCATACGGACATCTTCCAATATGAAATCGGCCGCCGGACAGTTCGGGGCGGTGAGGGTCATATCGATGCGTACATTTTTTTCCTCATCGATATCTACCTTATATATAAGCCCAAGATCGTATACGTTTACGGGTATTTCCGGGTCGTATACCGTCTTCAGCATAGCGACGATCGCTTCTTCTGTTTGGAGAAATTCGTTGTTCATCTTCTTTTGTTTTATACGCGAATATACATTAATACTTCTATATACTAAACCGGGGGAAAAGAGAATTTGTTTCACCGGACCAGCCTTCCTTCATCCGCATAGCTATAATAACCGCTATCGGACAGGATGATATGGTCCAGTATCCTAATATCCATCAGCTTCGCCGCCTTTTGGATACGCTCGGTCAAGGCATCGTCGTGCGTACTGGGGCGGAGGCTACCGGATGGATGATTATGGCATAGGATTATACCGGAGGCCAAGGCGTTGATCGCCGCTTTTAATACCAAACGGATATCCACGGAAGTCTGGTTTACTCCGCCCTGACTGATTTTTACCTTTTGTATCACCTTATTTAATGGATTGGTTAGAGCGATCCAGAGTTCCTCATAAGGTAAATCGCATAGTTGGGTACGGAATAGGAGATAGGAGTCTTTGCTGCTTCGGATAGCATCTTGAGGAGACGCCTCTGAGGTTTCCCGCCGTTTCCCTAGTTCCATAGCGGCGCAGATCGTGACCGCCTTCGCCTCTCCGATACCTTTAAAGCCGGAAGTTAATTCTTTGATGGAACGTTTACCCAATGTATTCAGATTGTTGTTTACGGAGTGAAGTATCCGTTGAGAGAGTTGTACGGCCGTCTCCTCATTGTTGCCGGATCCGATCAGTATGGCGATCAATTCGGCATCGCTTAATACGGAAGCGCCTTTTTGAAGCATTTTCTCACGGGGCCTGTCTTCTTCGGCCCATTCCTTGATGGAAAGTTTTCCTGTCTTTTCTTTCATAGTCGGGAAAGGTTTATGATTTGGTTAAAAAAATAGTTCCCGCCTGCTTATCAAGCGGGAACCGTATATTTTGACAAGACCCGGATTACTCGCGGATACGGCCTACGTAAGAACCATCAGTCGTATTGATCTCGATAATCTCGCCCTCGTTGATGAACAACGGAACGCGAACTTCCGCACCAGTCTCTACGGTTGCCGGTTTCAAGGTGTTAGTAGCAGTGTCACCTTTAATACCCGGTTCTGTATAAGTAACTTTTAATTGAACTTTTGTAGGCATGTCGGCGAAAAGAACCGTATCGGTAGATGCATCAGAAACAACGTCTACAATTTCTCCCTCTTTCATGAAATCAACGCCGTTGATCAAGTTTTTGTCGATGATCACGTCATCGAATGTCTCTTGGTTCATGAAATGATAATGCTCGCCTTCCGTATAAGTGAACTGATACGGGCGACGTTCTACGCGTACATCTTCCAACTTCTCACCGATATTGAAACGACGCTCGATCTGACCGCCTTTTACAACATCTTTCAATGTGGTACGCATGATGGTATTACCTTTACCCGGTTTTACGTGAAGGAAATCGACGCAGAAATAGAGTTTTCCGTCCAAACGGATACAAGTTCCTTTCTTAATGTCTTGTGAATTGATCATATTTATTTTCTTTATTTATATATGTTATAGAGTAATCCGTAACGTTTTTCGGGTGCAAAAGTAGTACATTCCTGCTAAAGTAGCAAAAAGTTTTGCGTATTTATATGGAAAAATAGTTGCAAATCAACCGAATAACCGGAACCAAGACCGCTGTCATGATACCCATCAAGCCAATCGCCAGTCCGCTTAATGCTCCTTCGATGGCCCCGATTTGAATGGCCGCTGCTGTTCCTACTCCATGGGAGGAAGCCCCTAACGCCAGTCCTTTAGCGATATGGCTATCTATTCCCAGTACCCTCATCACGATAGGGCCCACTATACTGCCAAAGATTCCTACCGCTACGACGATGACGGCGGTAAGTGAAGGTATGCCGCCCGCTTTCTCCGCTATCCCCATAGCGATCGGGGTGGTGACGGATTTCGGCTGGAGCGTGGCGATCAACGCTTGGTCGGCTCCCATCAATTTACCGATGATGATTACGCTTACGATTCCGACAATGGCCCCGACAAATACGGAAGTCAAGATCGAAACGACATTTCCCTTTAGATATTGGATTTGCTCATATAACACATAGCCAAGGGCCACTACGGAAGGCCCCAGCATAAAATGGATCAAATGACTGCTTTGCTGGAACGACTCATATTGAATGCCTAGGACTTCCAGTACCACGATAATCACGAAGATGGTCGTAAGCAAAGGATGCAAAAGACTGATATGGACTTTCTTGTAAAGAGCCAAGGAAGTCAGGTAGGTACCAATTACCAAGGTAAGAGCGAAAATCTCGGAATGCACCAGATTATCCATGGTCTATTTTCCCTTTTCCAGTTTTTGTTGCACCAACGCTACGCTGGCGATGACTAAAATTGTACTTACTACGGAAGCGATCAGCAGGACTGCCCAATACTCGGAGATGATCCCGAAGGAATTCATAAGCCCTACACCGGCAGGAACGAAGAATAATCCCATGTTTTGGGTAAGAACCGTGGAAAGACGTTTCACCTTTTCAGGTTTTACTTTCTTGAACGCGAGGGCTAAAAACAATAGCACCATCCCAATTACGCTACCCGGTATGAAACCGTCGATAAAGTAGCTGATAAACTCTCCCGTGAAATAGAAGAAGAGAATGTAAAATGCTTCTGTTAGCATAGTTTTTCTACCTTTTTTTTGATAACCGCTACAAAGATAACAGCTATTTCGTAGATATGTTCTATAACATATTATTTTAACATAATAGGGGCGGGGTTCGCCCACCCGTGGCATCAAGCTAACGCGGAAGTAATGAACATATAAATCATCATACCGATAATATCGTTGGTAATGGTGATAAACGGTCCGGTCGCCAAGGCCGGATCTATCTTCATCTTATCTAAGGTCATGGGAACTAACGTGCCGAATATACTGGCGAACATTACGACGGCGAATAGGCTTAAAGATACGGAGGCCGTAATCCCCCGGTCTCCCAGCATGAAGAAGTTGTAAATGAACACGACCAGACTGATAATGCTGGCATTGATTAACGAGACTACAGACTCTTTTAGGATTTGCGGTACGATATTCCCTTCCTTCAAGGTATTGTTTGCCAAGCCCTGTACCACGATAGCGGAAGATTGTATGCCTACGTTTCCACCGGTACCACCGATCAGCGGGATAAATAGCGCCATCTTCGGGTTAGTGGCGAAACTGCTCTCGAAACCACCGAGGATAACGGAGTTTCCCAATCCTCCGATCATGCCGATCAGCAGCCAAGGTAGGCGGGCGGCGGTTTGGGTGAATACATTATCCGAGGTTTCCACGTCTTGCGAGATACCGGATGCCAACTGGTAATCACGCTCGTGTTGCTCGCGTACCTCATCCATAACGTCATCGATCGTGATACGTCCTACCAGACGTCCGATACTATCGACTACGGGCAAGGCTACCAAGTCGTATTTCTCGATCGTCTCCGTAACCTCCTCGATACTGTCGCTGTCGCGAACGGAGATCGGGTCTTTTTTCATGACGTGCTTGATCTTGGAGACAGATGGGTGGGTGATCAGTTTCTGCAAGGGGAGCACACCTTTCAAGCGCTCGTCGTCATCCACTACATATACATAATAGATCTCGCTCATCTCCTCCGCTTGCTTGCGCATCTCGTCGATACATTTGGGCATACTCCAATTCTCGTTCACCACGATCATCTCGGTACCCATCAAACCGCCGGCGGTGTCCTCGTCGTATTTCAACAAGTCCACGATATCACCGGCCTGCTCTACGTCCTCGATATGCGAAAGGATCTCCTCTTGGGTATCCTCGTCCAACTCACGCATCAAGTCAACGGCATCATCCGTTTCCATGTTATCGACGAAACGCTTGGCGATAAGCTCATTGGGAAGTTCCTTCAATAATTTATGACGGTCTTCCTCATCCAGCTCCATCAAGACATCCGCCGCTTTGTCGCCATCCATCAATAGATAGAGATAAATGGCCTCTTGCAAGTTCAGTTCTTGATAAAGCTCGGCTATATCGGCAGGATATAGTTCATGAAGTACCTCCTGTGCCTTCGCGTCATCTTTGGCCTCGATGATGCTTTTCAGGTTCTCGATGTAATCTTTCGTCAGTTCGATCATTGGACTCTTATATTATTATAGGACATCACCAGCCTGCTTCTCCAAATGCTTTTGGCTGATCAAGGTCAGTTCCACGAATTGCTCCACGGATAACTGTTCCGGGCGCTTGTCGAATATCGGCAAGGCGTAATCCGGGCAATCTTTACCCAATAGGGGTTTCATGGAATTACGAAGCGTTTTCCTTCGTTGGTTGAATGAGGTCTTTACTACGGTCTTGAATAACTTCTCGTCGCATCCCAGCTCCTTGCGGTCGTTACGAGTCATTTTCAATACGGCGCTTTTCACTTTTGGAGGCGGATCGAATACTTTCTCACTGACGGTAAAGAGGTATTCCACGTCGTACCAAGCTTGGAGCAATACGCTCAAGATTCCGTACGTCTTGCTACCGGGACCCGCCGCTAGGCGTTCCGCTACCTCTTTTTGTAACATCCCCGAGCAGCAGGGAATCTGGTCCTTATAATCGAGGACCTTGAAGAATATCTGGCTGGAGATATTATAGGGATAATTACCGATCACGCAAAACTCACCCGGGAATATCTTCGAGAGATCCAATTTCAGGAAATCCTCGGCGATGATACGTCCTTTCAGATCGGGGAAATTCTGGTTCAGGTAATCTACGGATTCCATGTCCAACTCGACAACGGTCAAATCATGTCCCGCCTCCAGCAAGAACTGGGTAAGGACTCCCATTCCCGGTCCGATTTCCAAGACCGGCAAGGATTTGAAAGTATCGAGTGTGTCCGCAATGCGCTGTGCTATTTGCAGATCCTTTAGGAAATGTTGCCCTAATGCTTTTTTTGGCTTAACTAATCTCATCCACTTTTCGGTGTAATGTGTTTGTTTTTAAATATTATGCTTATCTTTGCGGATGCACAAAAGTACAATAAATAATTTAAAGTTCCCTATACCTAATGGATTTTAAGAGCATTCTACGTACGTTTCTGAAGATAATTCTACCTTTAGCCTTCGGCTGTTTACTCCTTTGGTTTTTGTATCGGAAAATGGATATCACTGAGATTTGGCGAGTAGTCAAGGAGGGGGTTCGTTATGATATTATTCTGGTTTCTTTACTGTTCGGCTTGTTCGCCAATATCGTCCGTGGTTTACGGTGGGGATTGCTGATCAGTTCCTTGGGCGAGCGTTTCAAGATGAGTAACGTGATTTACGCCGTGTTGGGTAATTACGCGGTGAATCTGGTATTGCCCCGTGTCGGCGAGGTATGGCGTTGCGGCATGATCACGAAATACGATAAGATCTCGTTTACCAAGCTTTTAGGTACCTTATTGATCGACCGTGTGAGCGATACGATCATGGTCGGTTTGATAACCTTGATGATATTCATATTTAATATAAGCTTCTTTACGAGTTTTTTCGCTAAGAACCCGGCTTTGCTCGAAGGGTTCCAATCCATGTTTAATTCGATATGGATTTACGTGGCGGTGATAATTTTTGTCGCTGTAATTTGGTTTGTATTCACTTATATGAGTAACTTTACGCTGGTACAGAAAGCCAAAGGCATGTTGAGGAATGTATGGACCGGTATGAAGAGTATCTGGTACATGGAGCATAAGATGCGTTTCGTGATAGAGACGTTATTGATTTGGGGAGGTTATTTCTGTTACTTTTATATTACGTTCTATGCTTTCGACTTTACCAAGGACTTGGGTATCGTGGTCGGGCTGATCACGTTTACGATGAGTAGTATCGGCGTGGCGGTGCCTGTTCAAGGCGGTATCGGACCGTGGCATTTCATGGTGATCGCTACCTTGGTTTGTTTTGGCGTGAACGAGAATGACGCGGCGGCGTTCGCCTTGGTCGTTCATACGGTACAGACGGTATGGACGGGATTGTGCGGATTATTCGGCGTGGTGGCTTTGCCGCTCACCAACCGGGAGAACAAAGAGGCTCCGGTCGCTGTTTCGTGATGAATACAAGATATGTATTAAATATGAACTGAACTAAATTATTAACATCTATGTCAGCAGAAATCAAAGATCTATCTCCGAAGCATGTATGGGGTTATTTTTATGACCTTACGCAAATCCCCCGTCCGACCGGACATATGGAGGCAGTAACCCGTTTTATGATATCCTTTGGTAAAGGATTGGGACTGGAAACCCTGCAAGATGAGGTGGGTAACGTATTGATCCGTAAGCCGGCCACGCCCGGAATGGAAGGTCGTAAGACCGTGACATTGCAGTCTCATCTGGATATGGTTCCCCAAAAAAACTCTTCCGTAAAGCATGATTTCGAGAAAGATCCGATCGACGCTTACATAGACGGTGATTGGGTGACGGCCCGTGAAACGACTTTGGGGGCGGACAATGGCATGGGCGCCGCTCTGGCGATGGCCGTGTTGGCGGACAATAGCTTGCGTCACGGACCGATCGAGGCCCTGTTTACGATTGATGAGGAACAGGGAATGGACGGCGCTTTCGGCTTGAAGCCGCATTTCTTAAAGGGTGATATTTTATTGAATTGTGATTCCGAGAAGGAAGGGGAGTTGTTCGTAGGTTGCGCGGGTGGCGCTAACGTGAATGTCTCTTTCCAATTTAAGGAGGATACTTATATTCCGGAAGGTGACGTGGCTGTCAAGGTTAGCTTGGCTGGCTTGAAAGGTGGTCATTCCGGTGTGGATATTCATTTAGGGCGTGCGAACGCGAATAAGTTGATCTTCCGTTTCTTGAAAGAGGCGGTATGCGATTATGGCGCTCGTTTGTCTTCTGTGGCGGGTGGTTCCTTGCCTAACGCAATCCCTCGTGAGGCTTTTGCCGTGATAACGATTCCGGGTGATAACGTGGAGTCTCTTTGGGAGCTAGTGGCTGATTACCAAGATATGTTCCGTACGGAGTATATGGGTGTGGAGGATAAGATCGATTTCGTCGCGGAGATGGTTGAATTGCCGTCTACGTTGATTCCGGAGGAGATACAGGATGATTTGATCAATGCGATCGAGGGTTGCCAGAATGGTGTGATTAGCATGTTGCATGATTTCCCGGGTACGGTTGAGTCTTCCTCTAACTTGGCGATCGTGAAGACATCTGATGAGTTGATCGAGGTGAAAATCTTGGTGCGTAGCTCATCCGAGTCTCGCAGGGATTCTGTTTGCTCAAGTCTGGAAAGTGTATTCGCTTTGGCAGGGGCTAAGGTGGAGGAGTCCGGTCATTATAATGGCTGGCAGCCTAATATCAATTCCCCGATCTTGAACTTGATGAAATCTACCTATCTGGATTTATTTGGTAAGGAACCTGAGGTGAAGGTGATGCATGCCGGATTGGAATGCGGTATCATCCAAGGTGCTTATCCGGATATGGATATGGTTTCTATCGGACCGGATTTGGAATATCCGCACTCACCGGACGAACGAGTGAATATTCATTCCGTACAGAAGATCTGGGAGTTTATTACAGCTACTTTGGAGAGAATCTAAGGATCTCTTTCCTTATAGATATTAAACAAGCCCTCCAGCCTTTGTTCTTCTAACCATTCGGTTAGCGAGAATAGGACTGGAGAGTTTATTTTTATAGTTTCTCTATATCCTCAAGAGAGAGCCCAGTGTATTTTTGGATAATTGAGTGGGATAATCCATCCGCTTTCATGTTGCGGGCCGTAGATTCTTTCCCTTTCAATATCCCTTTCTCCTCTGCGTAATCGATCGTATTCTTATAATCCCTGTATCGTTTCAGAGCCTCGTCGTATTGTATGCGTTCTTCCTTGCTGAGGTTTGCCACGTCGGCTACTTCCAGCAACTTATCGAAGACCGCCTTTTTCGCCTTGAACGGCATTCTCTCTAAAGTGTCCATATGCTTCAATAAATAAATCCAACGTTCAAAATCATTCTCGCACTCGTCCGGTTCTCTCCGAAGAACAACTGGTTCAGGAAATCGATTAGTAACTCCTTGTGTACCTCCTGCCCGAATATCCGGTGAAAGCCGAAATCGGTGAAGGGATTGATAAATTTCCCCATAGTGTTTATAGGTTTTAGTGATTAATATGAAAGGGATGGTTCTTTTCCCATCTCTTGCGGTAAAGATACGCTTTTAAAATTCAACACGTACGTCTTTTTGAAAAAACATGTACGTGTTTTTTGAAGGTCATAATGTTACCGTTATATCTAGAACCTTGAAAGAATCAGATGTCTTGAAAACGGTTGTTACCTTGACTTTTTGATTGATATAAGGCTTGAATCGTGACAATCCCTTTTTGCTAGCATCGTGAAATAGGGGGAAGGGGGAGACGATAATCGGGGTTTTTTATGGAAAAGTATGGCTTTTTACGCACGATATACGGTAAAAGCCTGCGCATATAGTCGCGTTGGGTAACGCCTATACTGCCGTTGGGCATTATAAACAGTCACGAATAGGATTGGCGGTAGTCGTGAATGGGCATTGTAACCCTGTTAGAACCCAGTCGTAACCCCATGGAATAGCCAAAAGAAGTCAATAGATATGAATTACGATGAATTAATTTCGCTAGAACGGAAGGCGGTTTTTGGACATTGTTCTGCCAATGAGTGGATTACTGATTTTTTCTTGCGTATTTGGCGATGAGTTGTACGTTGGCCTAGGAAAATCGATTCTTGGGAGGTTCAGTTTACAATTTGTCAAAATGTCAAAAAGGAAAGCTTTTGATAGATGTTAGACTGAATGGAGAATATTATTAAATATGTACGTGCGTACATTGATATTTATAAGGTATAAAACGATTAGTTTAAACCTTCGTTTAAATCTTGCATTTGCAAAGGTACGCGTTTCTTTGACACTTGCAACCCTTACCCATTATTTTTTCACATCCTTATTAGCTTTCTTATCAATACAATAGCCTATCACTGACAAACCCGTCGCTTCCTCTTACGAACACCCTTCCGAAGATCTAAAAAACGCAAGATTTAAACGAAGGTTTAAGCTAGCCGTTTTTACGGAGAATTGAATGCCTTCGAATGATTTAATAGCTTGATTATCTTAATAAACACTAGTATTAATATTAATTTCAGTATTATGAACAAAAAGTTTTCTACTCTTTTGGCGGCTGCTTTGTTCGGAACTTTCTCTGCTTTTGCGGTTGCTCCGACAAATGGTAAGTTGCATCAGATTAAGATTGGAACAGAGGGTACTCAGGTTCTGTCTGTCGTAAAAAATAAGGCGAAGACAGCTGATAGTTTGGTGGTTGTGGATGCTCCGAAAAGCTCCGACATCATGAAGGATGTTTACAAGAAGTCTTTGTGGAAGTTCGCTAGCTCTAAGGTAGACAATACCCAGACGGATGTTTGGACTATGACGAACTATGCTACGGGTAGCGTATTGAGCTTGGATCTTTCCAAGGAAGGTGCTTCTTTCGTAAGTAACGGCCAGTCTAAATGGTTGGTTTCTGCTGATGGCAAGATCACGGCTATCAAGAATGGTGATACTTATTCTATCCAATTGCAATATTTGGATAAGGATGGAGAAGTTGTAGATGCAGCTGTAGAAGGTGGTAAGACTCGCGTGATTGTGAAAAAGAACAATTCCGCAGAGGCGTTCAATATCGCTAAACCAACATCTGTTGGGGCTATGACTGCCGCTCAGATCAACGGTTTGTATGGTACTTCTTCTGTTCTTGATTTCGACAAGAACTTGGATGGTAACCCAATCGATGGCGTGGCTTTCCGTGCTGTGGCTACAGATGACGCGTCTTATGTAAACGTTCGTTTGAACTCCGGCAAGTATTTGGTAGTTGACTCCGCTCAATGGACGAACACCGTAAACAACAATGTTTATTTCAAATTAGCTACTGATGCTCTTCCTACAGAGGCAGCTAAAGAGGGTTCTGTAAACGCTGCTGTAGAGGCTGAATTGTTGAAGAACGGTCGTGCCGCTGATTTCTATGCGTTCCAATTCAAGTTGGATATCGCTGCCGGTTATGTGGTAACTATCACTCCGAAGGGTGTTCCTACTTATGCTCCGACAACTCCGGAAGAAAACAAGGCTCATGCTGGTATGTCTTATGACGTAGCAGAAACAACTCGTGCTTTGGTTTACGGTAAGTTCGCTAACAGCTTGGAGGTTTTGACAGCTACTGCGGCTTCAGGCGATAAGTTGACAGACGCTAAGGCTACATTCGGTGTTGCTGAGACTCCGGATGCTTTGGACGCTGACTACACTTACTATGTACAATACTACAACAAGTATAAAAAGAATGCGGACGAAACCAAATGGTTAAGCGATAGCCGCTACAAGAAATATGAGTACTTGAATTGCGACGGTGCTAAGAAGGAAGATGCGAAGGCTTCTTTGGAGACTCCGGCTTATATGTGGTATTTGACTTCAGAAGGTTCTTTGAAAAACATGATGGCGGAAGAAACTGACACAGAATCTCCTATCGAAGGCGCTATCATCTTGATTAACGAGAAAGAGGGAGTTTACGCTTTTGGTACGGATACGGTTAAGCTGACAAAAGGTCCGAAGGTTGAGGATGCTAAGAAGATGGGCTATAAGGTAGTAACTAAGGCTGATGAGGTGAACGGTGCTTTGTCATTCCGTTTGGTTTCTCTATTGGCTGATGATTTGTATATGGTTTCTAATAAGGACAACTTTATGTATGTTGCTAACAGCGAATTGGCTGACGCTCAGAAACTGAAAGTGGTTGCCGCTGAGGTTGCTGCTGAAGAGGGCGAAGAGGCTGAGTATGCTACTGTAGGTAACAAGGTTGTTAAACCTGTTTACTATATTACGGATCGTTTAGGCAAGAACGTTCTTGTATCTGCAGATAGCAATTATAAGTTAGAGGCTATCGAGAATGAAAATGGCTCTATCGAAAATGAGAACGCTTTGAAGGTTTCTTTCTTATCAATGGGTAAGGATAATCAATATAAGATTGTTTATGGCGAAGATGAGGAATCTGCTATTACAGCTAACGCTGCTTCCGGTATCCTAGAGGAAGGTACTAAGTGTGATGACAAAAACGTCATCTTCGAGTTCGCTACGCAAGAAGCTCCTGCTTATGGCGCTCCTGCTATCGGTCACGTACAGATCTCCACGATGGAGGATGATAACAAGGTGATCGCTAACCAGAAAGATGGTTTCGCGGCATTGAAGGCTGAGGGTCAATCCATCTTGAAGAGCGATGTTTATACTCAAGATACGTTGACTATGTGGTTGGATACAGCTTGTGTGACATTCAATGAGACTATGCCGTTGTATTATATCTCTACGAAGACATTCAACGCAGAGGCTGAGACTCGCAACTTCTTGATTAACCCGGCTAATATTTCTGCCGAAATTGAGAAGAATAATGAAGATCCGGATGCGGCAGAGATCGAGAATATCTATGATTATGCTCATGTAGCTGGTGATGATACTTATCGTGCGGCATTTGCGGCAGCTTCTGTATGTGGTCTTGACTCTATCGCTATCGATGGTGATACGATCGGTTTGATGCAATTGAATCCGGCAGCTGTTGCTTTTGAAGTAGCCGCTGAGATTAGCGATGAGGCTTATCGCATCGTTTCTAAGTTGCATGCTAAAAATGAGGAGTATGATGCAGAAGTTGAGGGTTCTCTTCCTTACGTGGAATCAGAAACGACTCTTTATCTGGCTCAATTGAACAACGTATTGTTCTGGACGGAAGATCAAGCTAAGGCTGAAATCTTCGTAATCAACCGCGCTTCCACTCCGACATCTAACGAAGGCTTCGAGGCTGAGTCTGCTGTTAAGGTTATCGCTGGTAACGGTACTGTAACCGTACAGGGTGCAGCTGGCCAGACTGTAACAATCGCTACCGTATTAGGTAAGGCAGTTGCTGACGAGGTGGTTGCTTCTGATAACGCTACGATCGCTGCTCCGGCTGGTGTAGTATTCGTAACTGTTAACGGTGAGACTACGAAAGTGGTTGTTAAATAAGCACTTTTGATATAGAATGCGAAAAGCATTTGAAGAAGATATATAATTCTAAGATTCCCGTGCGGAGATTCGTCTTCAAGTAAACCGTGAGGTTGAACATGCGGGGATATTAATACTAAAGTAAAAAATTAAAGCTCTCCGTCAGTATTTCCGTGAGGCAAGAAAGCGGAAAAAGAATAAGCCCCGGTCGGTTTCTCGATCGGGGCTTTTTGCCTATTCTTTATAATTGAAACCCAATTAGGAGATTTGCGGGAAATGCGCTATCTTTGCTTTCAGTTTTAAAAGGAGGATTTATCATGAAAGCAACCATCTCATTAGACGGTATTTTAGCTTTTCTAAAGTCATTGTCACTGAGTGCGAGCAATAAAGAATGGCTAGCTGAAAAGCTTATAGAGGAAGCTCGTAAAGAAAAGAAGGCCGCTCAAAGTGAATCTTATGAAGACTTCATTAATAGAATGTGTGGGGCTTGGAGGGATGACCCACGTTCGACAGAGCAGATAATTGCAGATATACGTGGTTCGCGCCAGTTTGATGTGACGCGTCATATTATGCCGTTGACAGATGAAAAAGAGTAAGTATTTATTGGATACTAATATCTGTATATCCTTATTGAGAGGTAACAGGGATGTTGCTCGAAAGTTGATAGGGATAGGTGAAGATAAGTGCTTCTTATCGGTCATTACATTATATGAGTTGATGTTTGGTGCCTATAACTCTGGACGTAGTCAACAGGAAATTCTTAAGGTGAAAGAATTTGTGAACCGTTTTCCTGTTGTCTCGTTGATGGACTCTGCCGAGGAATATGCTTTTAGAAAAACTCAACTTCGTGCTTCCGGCATTATGATTGATGAATTCGACTTGTTGATAGCAGCTACGGCTTTATCTGGTAATTATATTCTAGTGACAGATAATATAAAACACTTTCAAAGAATAACAAACCTTAGGCTAGAAAACTGGATCAAGAGATAATATCTCTTCTTGCGTAATTATGATTTGTTATACATGAATAGGAAAATTAGACAATGGCCAGCGATGATATAAAACAGGCATGGAAAGTGCCGGAACCTACGTTAAGGAGGTTGCCGTGGTATCTTGCGTTTGTAAAGTTGATGAAAGGAAAAGGGGAAACGTTTATCTCATCCACCCAGATCGCTAAGGAGATAAATGTAGATCCTAGTCAGGTCGCTAAAGATCTCTCTTTTGTGAATATCTCCGGGAAGACGAGAGTGGGATACGATATTAACGCGTTGGTTGACGTACTGGAGGATTTCCTCGGTTTTACATCCCAGCATAAGGCATTTCTGTTTGGGGTAGGGAGTCTGGGCGCTTCTTTGTTGCATGACACCGGACTGAGTCAATATGGATTGGAGATCGTGGCGGGCTTTGATGTTCGTGAGGATTTGGACGGGAGCATGATTAATGGCATTCCCGTTTTTCATATGGATGATTTTCCTGCCAAGCAGAAAGAATATGGCGCGACGATCGGGGTGATCACCGTGCCGGTGGAGAAAGCGCAGGAGGTGACAGACCGGATTATCGAGGGAGGAATCAAGGCTCTTTGGAATTTTACCCCGTTCCGTATACGGGTGCCGGAACATATCGTAGTCCAGAATACTTCTATGTATGCGCATTTAGCTGTTATGTTTAATCGATTGAACTCAATGAATCACTAAAATATGAAGATTATCGCCGTTGGAATGAACTATGCCGCTCACAATAAAGAGCTGCATCATTCGTTAGAATTATCAGAGCCTACTATTTTTATGAAGTCGGACTCCTCTTTGTTGAAAGATGGGAAACCGTTTTTTATTCCGGATTTTTCATCGGAAGTTCATTATGAGACGGAGATCGTGGTACGGATAGACCGTTTGGGGAAAAATATAGCCGAGCGTTTCGCTCATCGTTATTACAATGAGGTTACGGTCGGTATTGATTTCACGGCACGGGATTTGCAGAATAAATTGCGTGCGCAAGGGCTACCGTGGGAGATTAGTAAGGCGTTTGATAATTCGGCTGTGATCGGGACCTTTATTCCGCTGGAGCAAGCGGGGGATGTAAACCGGCTTCCGTTCCATCTGGATATCAATGGCTCGAAGGTACAGGAAGGCAATACCTCGAATATGCTGTTTTCGGTAGATAAGATTATCGCGTACGTAAGTCGCTTCTTTACGCTGAAAATAGGCGATTTGATTTATACCGGAACACCTGCTGGCGTAGGTCCCGTGAAGATCGACGATCATCTGGAGGGATATCTTGGCGAGCGGAAGCTTCTGGATTTTTATGTGAGATGAGAAGATTAATATATATATTCATTATAGGTTTATTACTTTGCTCATATACATGGGCGGATGGTAGCCGTTATGCTTCTAAATCCCTGTTATCGGAGGGGAAATGGGTGAAGATCCGGGTGGATAAGACCGGAATCTACAAATTATCCTATGCGGATTTGAAGAATATGGGTTTCTCGGACCCATCGAAAGTCTCTGTCCATGGCTATGGAGGATGGCCCTTGGATGAGGATTTCAGTAAGGAATATATCGATGATGTCCCTTCTACACCGGTTTGGCGTGGGAGTGATTACCTGTTATTCTACGGGAAAGGGCCGGTTAAATGGGAGTATGACTCGTCGAGCCAGACATTCGTGCATACGAATAATCCTTATTCATTGTATGGCTATTATTTTGTGACCGATGCCACTCCGACGAATGATATGACTTCCGTGGCTCAAGCGAGTGGCGCGACTAATCGGATCACGACTTACGATGATTATTTGGTGCATGAGCAAGAATTAGTATCGTTGGCGAAATCGGGTAGGGAGCTGTATGGGGAAGATTTTAGCGGAGCTACCCCCCGAACCCTATCAACATTCTCTTCAATTCCGGGAATCACGAATGAAGACGCTAAGGTAACCATGAGCTTTGTATCCAAAGTCACTTCCGGTACGGGAGTCGCTTCTTTGAGTATTAATCAGTCTAATGTTCTGGACGTTTCGATCCGCTCGAATAGAGAGGAATATGTGAAGGCGCTAGAAGGGGTAAGCACGGCGGTATGGAAAGGCGAGAAGAGTGAGAAAAACAGTGTGGTCGTGTCTTATAATTCGGCTTCTCATAACAATGTACGGTTAAATTACGTTCGGTTACATTTTAAGAGGACTTTGCAGCCGTATGGGGCCTATACTTTTTTTCGTAGTATAGCTTCTATCGGAAATGTTTCCCGGTTCGTGGTACAGGGCGCAAACGCGAATACCTTGGTCTTTGATGTGACGGATGCTCAGCGGGTAAGACTGATGGAGACGGAATTGAATGGCTCCGAACTTACTTTCTCTATTCCTGCCGGTACCTTACGGGAGTTCGTTTTGGTACGGACGGATCAGAGCTTTATCTCTCCGGAGGTTGTCGGTGAGGTGGAGAATCAAAACCTACATGCCTTGGAGCAAAAAGACATGATCATCATAGCGGCTAAAGCTTTCCAAACGCAAGCGGAACGGTTGGCGGAGGAACACCGGGCAACAGACGGATTGACCGTGGAAGTCGTGGATCCTCAGTCGATTTATAATGAGTTCTCAAGCGGTGCGCCTGACGCTACCGCTTACCGCCGGTTCATGAAAATGTTCTACGATCGTAGCGTGTCTGCCGGTAACGCTCCAAAATACCTGTTATTGTTTGGCGATGGTATTTACGACAACCGGGGAATTTGCTCGGACGTGAAAAATATAGCAAGGGATAATATGTTGCTGACCTATCAGTCGAGAGCGTCCTTGTTTGAATATTCAGGATCGTTCTATAATTCTAATTTCTCGTATGTAACGGATGATTATTATGGGCTATTGGATAATGTATCCGAGGAGGCACTTGATAAGCCGAACAGTATTTGCATAGGTGTAGGACGTTTTCCCGTGCGGACGGTAACGGAGGCTACCCAAATGGTAGATAAGGTAATCGGTTATATGCGGAACGAGGACAGAGGCGGCTGGAAAAACCAAATCACCTTCGTGGCGGATGATGGTAACAATGCGGATCACTATACGAGTAGTCATGCGGAACAAGCTGATCAGCTGGCCCGGTTTATAGAGGAAAATCATGGGGCTTTCCTGACGAATAAAGTTTATTTCGATGCGTTTAAGCGAGATAATAGCGGAACGTATCCGGATGTACGTAAGCGGATCTCTGAATTATTGAAGAAAGGGCAACTGTTGATTAACTATACGGGGCATGGTAATACGACCGCTTGGTCTGACGAATACGTGTGGACACAGACGGATATCTTACAATCTACTTATACGAAACTACCCATTTGGGTGACGGCGACTTGCGATTTTACCCGTTTCGATGACGTGAATACCTCGGCGGGAGAATCTGTTTTCTTGAATGCGAAAAGTGGAGGGATCGCATTGTTTACGACAACCCGTGTGGTTGTATCTAGCGGTAACTCGGCACTGAATAAGGAACTTTACCGCAATCTCTTTGAGAGGGAGAGTGACGGACGGGCCCGTACCTTGGGCGAGGCCATGATGGAGACCAAGCGGAAACTGTCTGGTATCAATAAACTTAATTTTATTTTGATAGGTGACCCTGCTTTGAGAATCTCCTATCCGGAGTATAAGGCGCAAGTGACAGCCGTGAACGGCAAGGCCATATCAGATGAGCCTTTTACGTTTAAGGCTTTGGAGAAAATAACGGTGGAGGGAGAGATCTTAGATACGAAAGAGGGCTTGGCTAACGATTTTACCGGTATCCTAAATGCTACGGTGCTGGATAGTAAAGCTTCATTGACCACCTTGGGCAATAATACGAATGAAAAAGGAGATACGGTCCGCTTCTCTTACACAGATTACCCGAATACGATCTATATCGGGCAAGATTCGGTACGGCAAGGAAAATTTAGTTTTACATTTATGGTACCGAAAGATATCTCTTATTCGAATAAGCAGGGAAAACTGAATCTCTACGCCTCGGATGAGGTGAACAAGCATGAGGCACAAGGATCTTTCTTGAATTATATCGTTGGCGGTACCGCTGATAATGCGGAGGCAGATACGATCGGCCCTGAGATCCGGCAGATTTACTTGAATGATTCTAGTTTTGTAGAGGGTGATCAAGTGAATACGACTCCTTATTTTGTCGCTAGGCTGTGGGACAAGAGCGGTGTGAATATAACAGGTAGTAGTGTAGGGCATGATATCATGCTGACGGTCGACAGTATGCCTTCCATGAGTTATAACTTGAATAATTACTATGCACTATTACCCGATAAAGAAGGGGAAGGACTTGTCCAGTTCTCCATCCCCGAGCTGGAGCCGGGAATGCATACGGCCGAGTTTAAGGTGTGGGATATCTTAAATAACTCCACGACCTATACCTTTACTTTTGAGGTGGCGGAAGGGTTGAAACCTAATCTGATCGAGATGTATGCCACCCCGAATCCGGCACGGGATCAAGTGGAATTCTTTCTGCATCACAATCGTCCGGAGTCGAACTTAAAGGTGACGGTTATGGTTTATGATATGACCGGTAAGTTCCTATGGAGTACCGAGAAGAGCGGTTCCTCCGAGTTGTTTAAGGCTTATATCGTAACTTGGAACTTGACGGATAACGGTGGCAGGCGGTTGCGCCCGGGAGTTTATCTGTATCGGGCGGCGATTAGTACGAATAACTCGAAAGAGGCGACGAAAGCGAATAAATTAATCATTCTCGCACAATAAAGTATCGGGTAATTAGTTTATAATAAGCATGGGGGTATGTTTATTACCCTCTAGGAATGATAAATGTAAATGTATTTTTAGAATAGAATATATGGTAAGAGTTTCAAGATTCAGTCTGTTACTAGCGGTTTTCAGCTTTTTGACGGCATTTACGGCTTTATATGCCCAAGGAGGCGCAGACGATGTTAAACATAAATTCGCCCCGATTAATACGGCGATACCGTCTTTGTCTATCGCGCCCGACGCTCGCGGAGGTGCTATGGGTGATAACGGTGTGGCTACTACGCCGGATGTGAATTCCCAATACTGGAACCCGGCTAAGTATGCTTTTAGCTATAGTAAGGCCGGAGTCGCTTTATCCTATACGCCTTGGTTACGTAAATTGGTGAATGATGTGGCTTTAGCGTATCTGGCCGGTTATTATAAATTAGGCGATAGCGATATGCAGGCGATCGGAGCTTCTTTGCGTTATTTCTCTTTAGGAGAAGTACAGGAAAGCCGGGATGGAGGAATGGGTAATCAGCTCATATTGAATCCTTATGAGATGGCTTTTGATGTAAGTTATAGCCGTAAATTATCGGATGTGTTTTCTATGGCAGTCGCCTTGCGCTATATTCGTTCGGACATGGGTGCCTCGTCGGATGCGGATATGGTTCCGGATAACGCTTTTGCCGCTGATATCGCCGGTTATCTGGAGAAATACGTGATCTTAGGGAATAGCGAGTGCCTGTGGAGCTTTGGTTTTAATGTCTCCAATATCGGTACGAAGGTCTCTTACGACGGCGGAAATACCAACCAATTCTTGCCTACGATGTTAAAGGTTGGAACCGGTTTGCTGTATCCGATCGATGATTATAACCAAATCGGTATCTATGTGGATTTGAGTAAATATTTAGTTCCTACCGAACCTATTCAAGAAGGTACGACTCCCGAGGATGAGGCTGCTTATAAGGAAAAACATGATGAATATAACAATATGTCCCCGATCACGGGTATCTTCAAATCATTCGGTGACTCGCCGAATGGCTTCAAGGGCGAGTTAGAGGAGATTATGGCCTCTATCGGTCTGGAGTATAATTACAATCAGCAGTTCTTTGTTCGTGGCGGTTATTACTATGAGAATAAATATCAGGGAAACCGTCAGTATTTCTCGGTCGGTGCCGGTTTCCGCATGAGTGTTTTCCAGTTGGATGCCGCTTATCTGATCAGTACGGTACAGAGTAACCCGTTGGACCAGACATTGCGCTTCTCCTTGTCGTTCGATATGGATGGAATCAAGAACCTTTTCAGATAAATGGGTATGAAGATACGTGTAGGTTTTGGTTATGACGTCCACGCCTTGGTGCCGGACCGGGAATTATGGCTGGGCGGGATTAAGATCGAGCATACGTTGGGCCTATTGGGACATAGCGATGCGGACGTGCTGATCCATGCGGTCTGTGACGCTTTACTGGGAGCGGCCAATATGCGGGATATCGGTTATCATTTCCCGGATACGGCAGGTGAATATAAGAACATTGATAGCAAGATATTGCTTCGTGACACCATGAAGCTTTTGAGAGACGCGGGCTATGAGTTGGGTAATATCGATGCCACCGTAGCCGCCGAACGCCCTAAATTGAATCCCCATATCCCTCTGATGAAGAAAACGCTGGCCGAGGTCATGAACGTGGACGAGGAGGATATCTCTATCAAGGCTACGACCACGGAGAAGCTGGGCTTCACCGGACGGCAGGAAGGGATCTCGGCTTACGCTACGGTCTTGATACAGCGCATGGGATCGTAAACCAGAAAGTACTCCCTTTTCCTTCTTCCGACTCTACGCCGATCTTCCCGTGAAGATTCTCTAGGATCGTTTGGCAAATGGATAGCCCGAGTCCGGTTCCTTGGATAAAGGAATCGAATTTGGCGAAACGCTCGAATACGTGCGGGAGGTTCTTCCGCTCAATACCTTTTCCGGTATCTTTTACGTAAAAGTATAATCCATCTTCCCTCTCCTTGTATCCCATGCGGATAGACCCTTGGAACGTGAACTTACAGGCGTTCGTGAGGAAGTTGGTGATCACTTGGGTCAAGCGATTCTTCTCGGAATAGATAACACAATCCTGTTCGGGTATCTCGCAATAGAGAGTGACTCCGCCTTTCACCCGGCTTTGGAAGGTCTGGTATAAGCTCCGGAATAGCGTGGATACCTTGAACTCGGAATAGATGAAATCCATTTGCCCGGCCTCGATCTTCGATAGATCCAGAATATCGTTCACGAGTTGAAGGAGAAGTTCGTTGTTCGTCTCGATGATCTCGCAAAATTCTTTTGTCTCCTCGGAGGGGTTTGTTTGGGCGAGCAGGTTCGAGAACCCTACGATAGCGTTCAGCGGGGTACGTATCTCGTGGCTCATGTTCGCTAGGAAGGCTGATTTCAGCCGGTTGGATTCCTCTACCTTCGCTTTGTCCCTCAATTCCTGCTCCATCAGCTTGCGTTGGTGGATCAGGGCAGTTCCCCCGATCAGGTAGATAGGTTTACCGACGGGATCGGTCTTGCCGGTGATGGCGTAAATTTCTATCCATATATAGTTTTCCCCCGTATCGTCTAGGTAGCGGATTTCCTCATCTACTGGTTGGCCCTCGCCGGAGGCAAGTGCTTCCATCTTATCACGGAGCCGGTCTAGGTCATCCGGGTACACGCCGCTATAGAACTCATTGGGTGACATCTTGAATATCCCGTTTACGCCTTTGTCACGGGCGGATCTTTGGGTGAGGTAGACATTATTGCACTCTATGATCTCGGCTCTTACGTCCCACGTCCATGTCATCATGTTGCTGGCTTTCAAGACGAGTTGATATTTCTGGTTTAAGTCCTGCGCTTGGCGTGCGATTCGTAGTTCCTTGTCTTTGCCCTTTTGCTTTTGGATAAAGAGGTGTACCCGTAATATCCCTATCGTTATCAATAACACCAGAATGACGAGTAGGCTTATGATATGGACCTTGTATTTCTGAAAGAAACCGGGAGGCTCTTGGAAATAAGTGGCGTTTGGGGGATATAAGCCGGGATCGATTTGGTGAAGCAATAGGTGTTGGTAATTCAGGTAAGTCTTCGGGGTTCCCGAAGTCAGGGTAGAGATTTCTTTGCTATCTTTTCCCGAGAGGATCATTTCGATCGTGTTGGCCGTCACCTGCGCGTAATCCTCCGGAGAAACATAATATCCCCCGGCGAAATTCCCGTTTTCTGTTTGTACGTCTTGCAAGGTAAAGACGGGGGGAACTGAGAAGCTGTTAATCATTTTCTGGACGTTATCGACTAGGTAACGATTCTCGTTGTCCTTCTGGGTCCTGTACCATGAGTAATAAAGGACGCCGGTCTTATTGTCGAAAGAGGCCAGCCTGTCCAATAAGTTCTCGGTGGAAATGGAAGTCGTAGACAACGGCTCGAATTGGATGCCCGGGAAATCTTTCCGTAGCACGGCCTCCACATCCGCTTTCGTTTGCTGACTTATATAACGATGGTCGAAAATAAAGGCCAGCTTAGTTAATCCCGGTTGTAGCTTTTTGATTAGCTCGATCGTCTGCTTGATATAGACTGAGTATTTTATAAAAGTGGCGTTATAGCCTTTTACTACGTCCGTGATGGGGGTTAAGGTCTCGAGTGCGTTGGTATCCAGATCTATCAGATATTCTTCTTTCGGGTACATATTATCTCTGGCATAGCAGATGATAGAGGGAACATCTTTCCATTCCTTGTCAAACAACGGGCGGGTGATAAGCCAAGAGGGATCTCCTATGCATACGACTAAGGTGGGTGGCACAGGTACTCTCTCTAGGATCATTTGTCTCTTCTCTTGAAAACCTTCCATCGTGCGGATACCGGGGATCTGTAAGGGAATCGCCTTTACGGTAAACCCTTCCTTCCCGAATTTATTTTCTATATCAAGATAGGTCTGTTTCGTCCAGCTTTCCTCAAAGTTGATGGAGTGCAGTACGACTATAGACGGTTTCTCGCCGGAGCCTCGCGCACTCATGTTCAAGTGGACCGTTAGTATAATAAAAATAAAAAGAATGATATTTCTCATGGCCGTTAATTCTAAGCGATATATGTAGCGAACGTGATTCTGGCAGCAAATGTAGTGATTCCGCTTTATTAAGCAAGAGGTTTGCCTGAAAATAAAGCTCTTGGGAGGAGATAGGGGATATACCCCGGCGGGATTTATCCGCCGGGGCATATTGCCGGGGTGATTTATTGGGCAGGCATGTCCGTTTTGTTTTTCTTTGCGTTGATAGTAGACCGGGTACGTAGGATCGTCTTTCGCTCGTCTATCATCACGTTCACGTGATCAATGAAGGTAGTGTATTTCTCCTCGCCCTCAATCAAGCAAAGGGCGTTTACGGTGCTCACCAGCTGCCTGTAGGCGTTGTCTGCCTCGGAACGGCATTGCTTCACGACACCTACGATGACTCTCGACTTTTCGTCCGTTCTTTTTTGGGCCGCCTCCTTGAAGGCTTTTTCTTTGTTCTCTAGGTTGTTGATCCATGGGGTGAGCGCCAAGAGCCGCGCTTTCTCGGCGTCCAGCGCCTTGAGGTCTTGGATGAGATTGTGCAGCACTCCGCTTTCCTCAGTCTGGGCGAGGCTGGTGGGGTCGCCATAGGTATCAAATAACCTCTTGACCTCCATAGCGGCGGTGGCGGTGGCTACGTCCGGATGCTCCGTCATGGCCTTTACGTAAGCGTTGGCGCCCCGCCACGCGCTGTCTCGCTCCACGTCAGCGTCTGTCGCCAAGGCTGTGGAAGGCAGGCTGCTGGATGATTTCAGCGCCTCGTCGAATGCGTCTAACTTGGTCTCGAACGCGCTGATCTGGCCGTCCAGCACGGGGTTCACCTCGTCGGCTATCTCGTCGGGGCTCTCCGAGTCTCCACCCGATCCGCCTCGTAGCGTTACCGCCTCATCGTGGAATTGTTTCAGGAATCCGAAATCCTCCTCCACGTGAAGTGGGGACAAATTGAAAGCTTTAATTGTTCTCATGTCTATTAGATTTAAAAATGAATGATCAAGAAACTTGTGATCTCCCAAATGTAAGGAGTTAGCGCTTACGATACAAATTTAAGGCTGGAATAACGCGGGATAACGCGCTAGAAACTTCTAGGACCCCGTACTCACCCCTCGACAGGGCCGCTGGAACTTCTACGGCCTTGTACTCACCCCTCGACAGAGCCGTAGGAATTTCTAGGACCCTGTACCTACCCCTCGACAGAGCCGTAGAAACTTCTGGGAGGCTAGATGTTAAAAAAACAAATAGAATGCACTCGTCCCGGTTGCTGCGAGGCGATTTTCTTGTCGATCTTTTTTCGAGGTTTATTATTTTGCTTTTTCTGTATTATTGATTATTTATTATGTAAATTGCGACATTGATTTTTGAGTCTATATTCTTTGTGAGCCGTGAACATTATTTTCTGTATTATTCATCTAAAAACGCAAGAAAATGAAAAAATGTGTATCTATTCTAGTATTGTTGGCCGCATTGCAAGCATGTGGTGATCCTCTTCTTGATTTTCCTCCGCAAGATAAGCCAACACCGGATTCGTTAAAAACAGAAACGAACCTGAATGTATCTATGGCGGAAGTCGTAAAAGTGATCAAACGAACGACTAAAATTCAGGAAACAAAATCGGGTGATTTAGATATAACTCCAATCGTCTTTCAGAATGATACGCTGTTGTACGTGGCGAATCTGAATCCCGGTTGGCAGGTTATATCCGGGGACAAACGAACTCCAATTATTTTGGCGTATTCAGAGGAGGGTTCTTTTGACCAAGAGTCGAACCCTTTTCAGTCTGTGTGGTTAGATCAAGTAGCGAGAGATGTATCTAAGATAAAGGAATCAAAAGATGAGGATTTGAATCTAGGATATGCTCGGCAGTGGAGTATAATTGATGAATCGAATGATACGGACTTGGCCCCATTAGAGGAGAATGGACATTGGGAATTAATTAAGCAAACGCCTTTACCTAATGAGATTAGCACGAGTGATCATTTAATTAAAACTAATTGGGGCCAGAAGGATCCTTGGAATAGTAGTGTTCCGTTTGTAGATGGTTCAACCGCAAAATGCGTGGCTGGTTGTGTCGCTATATCTGGTGCTCAGATGATGTATTTCTTGCATAATAAACTCGGAGTGCCAGCGCAAATGTATTCAGCGGGCGGATATGTCGGGTCTGTTAGTAATTCTACAGCTTCGTTTGCTAATCCTACTTCTGCGGTCTGGGCGGAGATGGGAACAAATAAATACGCTTCTTCTGCGGCGAAATTAAAATCTTCTATTTTGATAGCGTATATAGGATGTGAGGTCGGTATGAAATATGGTGCGGAATCTTCTGGTTCAGCTTCAGAAAAATTAATCCCTGTATTTTTGAATTGGGGAATTTCCTCTAGATATATCGAATTTGATGCGACAGTAGCATTAAATAGCGTTAAGAAAGGGATGCCGGTAATAATAGAAGCTTATGGAAACCGTACGAATAAGTTTTTAGGGATTATTTACAAATATGAAGATGGCCATTCTTGGATTATTGATGGTTATAGAGCGGTGAAGAGTTCTACAGAACGAACCTTTGAATGGGTGTCGGATGATTCTGATTCGTATGAGAAAGATCCGGATGGAAACATCATTGGAGGATCCGGCATTTTTAAAACGAATACAGTATCCAGTACGGCTAATTATTTTCGAATGAATTGGGGCTGGGGAGGAACTTATGATGAAGGTTTTTATCTCATAGGTGGCGATTGGATCATACATGGGGATGAAGGAGACTCTAACTTTAAATATAAGCGGCATATGATTATTGATTTTGCGAAGCGATAATTTTGTTTCCTCAAAATATTAATACCATTATTTATTCTGCCGGATCGAAAGGTTTATATATCGTTCCGGCAGATTTTTATTAATCAAGGAGGGATTCTTTTCGTCTTCCTCTGCTTGCCTATCCCAAGATTTATCCGTAGTTTTGATCTCCTAAAATCAGAATAGAGATGAAGACGAACGACTGGAAAGATCGATTAGGCGTGATGTACTCCACGAATCCCGATTTTCAATATAATACGGGAGATACGGAGGAGGAAGATACGTTGCCGAAGGAGAAACAAGCTTTGCGTATTTCCTTGGACAAACGGAACCGGGGAGGGAAGATGGTTACCTTGATCACCGGGTTCCGGGGCACTTCCGAGGATCTGACCGCCTTGGGGAAACTCTTGAAAGTGAAATGCGGCGTAGGCGGCTCCGCGAAGGACGGGGAGATAATCATCCAAGGGGACCTGCGTGCCAAGGTGTTGGATATCCTCCGGAAAGAGGGCTATTCGAAAAGCCGTACGATCTAATCCCCGATCGCTATGCTAACAATCTATAGGGCTTCCGCCGGGGCGGGCAAGACGCATAAATTGACAGGGGAGTACCTGATGTTACTCTTCTCCCAGCCGGGCGCTTTCCGCCGGATCTTGGCCGTGACGTTTACGAATAAGGCGACGGATGAGATGAAAACCCGTATCGTCCAAGAACTTTATCACCTTGCTTCCGGCCGCACGTCCGATTATATCCAGCTACTCTCTTCCGCCTATTCCTTAACGGAGCGGCAGGTGAGGGAGCAGGCCCGGAAGATTTTGGTCGCTATCCTGCACGATTACTCCGCCTTTAATATCAGTACGATCGACCGCTTTTTCCAGCAAACGATGCGTGCCTTTACCCGCGAGATCGGTTTGCAAGGCGGCTATGGCATCGAGATGGACCAAGAACTGGTCTTGACCGAGGCGATCGATAACCTGCTGGCCGATCTGGAGAAGCCGGAGAGCAAGGATTTGCTAGGTTGGTTGCTGCGTTTCGCCGAGGACAAGATCGAGGATGGTGGCGGCTGGAGCTTGCGGAAGGATATCATGTCGCTCAGTCGGGAGGTCTTTAAAGAGAGTTATAAGGCATTCAGCGAGGAGGTAGGCAGAGATATCGCGGATAAGCAGGCCCTTAATGCCTATAAGAATGAGCTATACGCCATTATCCGCTCCGTAGAGGCGGAGGCGAAACGTTTAGGAGAGGAGGGAGTGGCGTTGTTGAAACAGTTTGCGTTACAACCCTCGGATTTTAAGGGGGGAAGCCGTTCCCCGTTTTTCTATTTCGAGAAGCTGGCGAAAGGTGAGATGAAAGAGCCGACAGCCACGTTCCAAGCTTTGCCGGATAATCCGGAGGCCTATACGACCAAGACGACTCCACCGGGCCTCCGGCAGATCATCGGGTGTGTATATGAGGAAGGGTTGAATGCCTGCGTAAAGAATATCGTATCCCTGTTCGCCAACCTGACGGCCTATAACACGGCCCGGGAGATCGTGCGTTATTATTATACGTTAGGGATCTTAACCGATATCTCCCGGCAAATCGCCTCTTACCGGGAAGAAAAGAATGTGATGCTGATCGCCGATACGACCGAGTTGCTGAATAAGGTCATCAGTGGCAGCGACGCCCCCTTTATCTACGAGAAGACGGGTACGCACGTAGATCATTATATGATCGATGAGTTCCAAGATACCAGCGGCATGCAGTGGAATAATTTCCGGCCCTTGGTGGAGGAGAGTCTGGCGAATGGTAGGGCGAACTTGATCGTTGGCGATGTGAAGCAAAGTATTTATCGTTTCCGTAACTCGGATTGGAAGCTATTGGACGAGCAAGTCCGCAGGGATTTCGAGGAGGAACAGGTCCGTGAGGAAACCCTGATGGATAATTGGCGAAGCTGCCGCCATATCGTGGAGTTTAATAACGGGTTCTTCACCACCGCTCCGGCAATCCTGCAAGATCTATATAATGAAGCGTTGAAAACCTCCTCATTAAACGAGGAAGAACGCACGGCCTTTTTCACGAAGATCATGACCGCTTATGATAAGAGCATTCAGCGTGTCCCTCCCCCTTTCCAGAAGAAGGACGGACATGTACGGATCGATTTCTTGTCCGGCGATGAGGAGAAGAAGTGGGAGCAAGAGGCGATGGAGCGCTTGCCGGCTACCTTGGAGCGCTTGCAGGATAACGGTTACGCGCTAAAAGACATCGCCATACTCGTGCGTACCAATCAAGAAGGCGCTTTAGTGGCTGATACGTTGCTAGCCTATAAGGAAGAGCATCCGTCCGACCGGTACAATTACGATATCATCTCCGATGATGCTCTGTTTGTGGGTAGTTCTCCGGCGGTCCGTTTCCTGATCGCCGTATTGCGCTATTTGCGAAATCCGGAGGACCAGACGAACAGGAAATTGGCGATGTATGCCTATCAAGTATTAACCGGAAAATTCGGGGAGAGCGAGGCGGATAAGTCTGTTTCTCAAAACCTTCAGTCTATTTCCCGGCAATCCTTGTACGAGGTAACCGAAGGGCTCTTCCGTAACTTCTCCGCTTACTTCCCGGAAACGGAACAGGTATTCGTGCAAGCCTTTCTGGATATGGTTTCCGAGTACGCCCAAAAAGAAAGCGCGGATTTGAACCGTTTCTTGAGATGGTGGGACGAGACCGGTTATCGAAAGACGATCGCTACCCCGGATGGGCAAAACGCTATCCGCATCTTGACCGTACATAAATCCAAGGGCTTAGGTTTTAAGGTCGTTATCATTCCTTTCGGGGACTGGGAGATCGACCATAAGCCGACAAAGCCCGTTATCCTTTGGTGCCACCCGGAGAAGAAGCCGTTTGACCGCCTGCACTTAGTTCCTGTCCGTTACGGACAGATCCTGAGTAGCACGATTTTCGCCAAGGATTATTTCAAGGAGCGCTTGCATGCTTTCATCGATAACTTGAACACCTTATACGTCGCTTTTACCCGTTCGAAAGAAGAACTGATCGTATTCTCCCCCCGTCCGAGGAAGATCAACAAGGAAGGTAAGGTTGAGAAGATAACTTCCATCGCCGATCTATTGTGGGCGGGGGTGGAGACGGATATCGAGGATGATACCTTTGAAAGGGGCGAATGGTGGCATCCAGCTTCGGATAGAACGGCAGAAGATACCTTGGAGGAAATCCCCATGAGCCGCCTGTATTCCGTTTCCCCGGATGATCGTTTACAATTACGCCTGCATGGGAAAGGGTTCTTTTTCGATAATGCCAGGCGGAAGCACGGTACCTTGATGCATGAGGTATTGAGCCGGATACGTACGCCGAAAGATATTCCTGCTTCGGTCGAAAGTTATCGGTTAGCCGGGGTGATTAATCGGGAGGAAGCGGCGGAGTTGATCAGCCGTCTGGAAGAATTATTGCAAGCGGAGGAGGTAAAGGCTTGGTATGATGGTTCCGCCCGTGTCTTGAATGAAGTGGATATCCTGTTCGGTAAAGGCTTGTCTAAACGCCCGGACCGGGTGATGATAAAAGATAACAAGGTAATTGTCGTGGATTATAAATTTGGCGAACGGCAAGATAAGCGCCATCCTAATCAGGTAAGAAATTACCTGCAATTAATTCGTAAAATGGGTTTCGAGCGGGTCGATGGATACCTTTGGTATGTAGAGTTAGGTAAAATAGAGGCAGTGAATAAGTGATATATTTTTGATATTCGGTAAAAATGAATATTTTTGCAGATTCTTAGTATAAAACGATACAGTCAAAGAAGAATGAAAGTACATAAAGAAGGAACCGGTTTACTGCTTACGTTGTTTACAATATTATTTATTGTGAATATAACTTTGTACCATACGGTAGGTAAGGGTATGCTGTTTTATTCTGTCGCTTTTGTTTCTACCGTATTGTTCCTATTGGTATTAAACTTCTTCCGTAGTCCTTTCCGTCGGTTTCCTTATGATTCGGAAGGCTTGGTGATCGCTCCCGCCGATGGTACGATCGTTGCCATCGAGGAAGTGATGGAGAACGAGATCCTTCATAAGAAGTGCCTACAGATATCTATCTTTATGTCTATCTTCAACGTACATGCCAATTGGTTTCCCGTAAACGGTACCGTTAAGCATGTTTCCCACCAGAACGGGCGTTTTATGGCGGCTTATCTGCCGAAGAGTAGTACGGAGAACGAACGTTCGGCGGTCGTGATTACCACGAGGAACGGGGTGGATGTCTTGGCTCGTCAGATTGCCGGGGCGATGGCACGCCGCATCGTTACGTATGCCAAGCCGGGGGAGAAATGTCATGTGGACGAGCAAATGGGGTTTATTAAATTCGGTTCTCGCGTGGATGTCTACCTGCCGGTAGGAACAGAGGTGTTAATAGAGATGGATCAAAAAGTAACAGGCAATCAAACGCCTATAGCCCGTTTGTCAAAATGAGTATAAGAAAACATATTCCTAATACAATTACGTGTCTGAGCCTTCTGTCCGGGTGTGTCGCCAGTGTTATGGCCTTGCACGGAAATTTTTTATCTGCGTTGATTTGGATTATTATAGCCGCGGTCTTTGATTTCTGCGATGGCTTTGCCGCTCGTTTATTGAAGGCTTACTCGCCGATGGGAAAGGAATTGGATTCCTTGTCAGATATGGTAAGTTTCGGCTTCGCTCCGGGCATGGTGGTCTATTGGTTGTTGGGAGAGGCTTCTACGGCTTTGCCTTTTGGCTCATTGAATACGTATATCCCTTATCTGGCGTTCGTGATCCCTACGTTTTCAGGTTTGCGTTTGGCTAAGTTCAATATTGATGAACGGCAAACTACCTCGTTTATCGGCTTGCCGGTTCCGGCGCATGCTTTATTTTGGGCTTCGGCTGGGTATTCTGTTTTACCGGTTGTCCATGCGAATGAAGGCTTGTTCGTGTTGGTGACTGTTATCTTGGCGTTTATTACCTCCTTGCTGTTGGTGTCTGAGATACCGATGTTCTCGCTGAAGGTGAAATCCTTAGCGTGGAAGGGTAATGAGCTTCGCTATATATTGATCGCTTGTGCCATTATTTTCGTGGCGTTATGGGGATTCTTGGGAATCTCTGGAACCATCCTGTTATATATAGTCTTGTCTATTTTTAACAAAAAGGGATAAACAAGAATTCTTATCTTTGTGTTTGTGATAGTAAAGAATCATTTAAGTATCGGATTATGTTTAAGTTTTTGTTTGTAATATTCTTTTTCTTTATCCTGTTGGTGTTTCTGATGGGTTTCTCCATCTTGCGTACCTTTAAGAACATCTTTTTTGGTAGCGGAAACAGCACTCGTAAGGGAGAACAACGTCGTCAAACAAATAGCAATACTTCCGGACATCGTTCTACGACTACTACCGCCCGGGACGATGATGATGATCGTACACCTTATGTGCACCGTAAGAAGATATTCGCCAAGGATGAAGGGGAGTATGTGGATTACGAGGAAGTTAAATAGAGCTTAGCGTCTTTGCTTAAAGAAACGCTGCATTTCTTCCGCGCACTCTTTTTCAAGGATACCTTTTTTGATAATCGCTTTCGGATGGAAGGCTTGAGGGGCGAATTTGGAGAAACCTCTTTTATCATCGGATGCCCCGTATACGATCGTGCTTAATTGTGCCCATCCGATCGCGCCGGCACACATTATGCAGGGTTCCACGGTTACGTATAGACTACAATTTGTTAGGTATTTCGCTCCTAAGACTCCGGCGGCGGCCGTAATCGCCAACATCTCGGCATGTGCGGTCACGTCGTTCAAGCATTCGGTTTGATTATGCGCCCTCGCTATGATCTGGTTGTTGCAGATGATAACAGCTCCTACGGGAACCTCACCCTCGGACGCTGCCGCACGAGCTTCCACCAACGCTTGCTTCATGAAATATTCGTCATTGAAAGGATTCATCTTCTCATCTCATTTTCGTTGAAAAGAGTCGGATAATCCTCCTCCAAGGTCTTGAGGATGTGAGAAAGGATCGTCTCTCGGTACCAACGGGACTTATTCTCGATCTTGTAGCGTGAAAGGTAACGTTTTACCGCTTTATGCTCTTCGTCATTCAGCATAAAGGTCACTTTGTGTACCCTCGGATGATTGGGGTGAGCCGATGAATATTTACGTTCTTCTCTCATACATTTGCAAATGTACGAGTGAATAGCCGAATAACAAAGAAAATGGCTATATTTGTGCAAATTAATGCGATGGCAAGACAGAACGATATGGGTCGGGAAGGTGAGTCTGAGGCTCGTGCCTATCTGGTAAAACATGGATATAACGTGTTGCATACCAATTGGCATTGGCATCATTATGAACTGGATATTATCGCTGTCAAGGAAGATGAGTTAATCGTGGTGGAGGTAAAGACACGCTCTGAGGATTTTTTGCTTTCACCGGAAGATGCGGTAGACACCAAGAAGATTCGGAGGATTGTCGCCGCTGCGGATGCCTATGTCCGTTATTTTAATATAGACTTACCAGTCCGTTTTGATATCGTGACATTGATCAAGAAAGAGACGGGTTTCCTGATCGACCATATCGAAGATGCTTTCTATGCTCCTTGCCGTTAAAAGATAAAAGTTATGAATATAGAAGAAGTACGTGAATACTGCCTTTCCTTGAAGAATACCATCGAGTGTTTCCCGTTCGATGAGGTATCGCTGGTCTTTAAGGTAGAGAATAAGATGTTCCTGCTGCTTCCTTTGGATGCGGAGGAGCCTCATGTCTCCTTGAAATGCAGTACGGACTATGTGGAAGAGTTACGGGAACGGTATACGGCGGTTGAGCCGGCTTATCATTTTAATAAGAAATACTGGAATAGCATTTATCTGGATCGGGATATGGAGGACGAGGAGGTTAAACGTTGGATCTTCCACTCTTACCGGGAGGTGATCGCTAAACTACCAAAAAATATAAGGGAGATTTATAATGATGAGCACTGATAATGAATCTCCTCGCATCTTGCGTGTGGCGGAAACCACTTCTACGAATAGCCTGCTTCGTGAGCTGGTTATCAAGGCATCTCTTCCGGAAGGAAGTGTAGTTGTCGCTGATTTCCAGACAGCCGGACGTGGGCAGATAGGGAATGTCTGGGAGTCTGAGGCGGGAAAGAACTTGATGTTTAGTACAGTCCTGTACCCTACGTGTATCCCTGCAAATCGCCAATTCTTGATTTCTCAAATAGCGGCCTTGAGCGTAAAAGAGACGTTAGACTCATATACGGATCATGTCACGGTGAAATGGCCGAATGATATTTACTGGAAAGATAAGAAGATTTGCGGAATGTTGATCGAGAACGATCTATCAGGGCATAATCTATATTGCTCCATCATCGGGATCGGCATAAACTTGAATCAAGCGGTGTTTCGGGGAGATGCTCCGAATCCTGTTTCTTTGTTTCAAATAATCGGTAAGGAAGTAGATCGAGAAGAGGTTTTGGACCGTTTCCTCTCGGTATTCTATCGCTATTATTTATCTCTCCTCCAAGAGGAATACGAGGATATTCGTATCCGCTATCAATCCGCATTGTATAGGAGGGAGGGCTATCATGCCTATAGGGATGAGGCGGGAGAATTCGAGGCCTGTATCCATGATATTGAATCAACCGGGCATCTTTTGCTAGCGTTACGGGATGGCAGTATTCGGCGTTATGCTTTTAAGGAGGTTTCTTATTGTAAGTGATGTTTTTGAGCAGCGAAGGTACGTGTTATTAATATATCTAGTTCCAGATAGCTCTATGTATTATTTGCGGAAAATAATATATCTATATACTAAGGTACGTGTACATTATATATAAATCTCTATTTATTAATGAAATTAATCGGAAAATATATATCTTTTGTACCGAACAATAGTGGGTTTGTCTTTGTAATCGGTGGTTTTGTAATGAATAGTCTATTTGATTGATAAGAAAGCCTATATGGCGAGAAAAAAATGATAAAGAAGGGTTGCGCGAATCAAAGAAACGCGTACCTTTGCAAATGATGAATAAAGTCGATCGCCGTTTGTATTGATTTTTAAGAGAGCGATCGTTGTTAAAGAGCTTATTACACTTTAGTATTAATATTAAATTATTTAATTATGAACAAAAAGTTTTCTACTCTTTTAGCTGGTGTTGCGCTTTTAAGTGCGATGTCAGCAAATGCGCAGACAACACCGGCACAAAACGTTTTGCCTACGGCAAATGGTGCTTATTCAATCGGGAAATTAGTTGAGGGTGCTAACTCTGGCCTTTTCCAATTGAAAGATGAGGCATCCGGTAAGGTCTTGTCTATGGACGAAGATGGTGTTTTATCATTGGTTGCGTCTTCCTCTACTTCCACTGGCTTAGCAAACACGCTTTGGTGTGTTACTGTTTCTTCCGAGAATCAGGGTCAAGCTCCTAAGTTTGACTTCATGAACAAGGGTACAGGTCGTATGTTGGATATCACGATGGCTGAAATTCTGAAATCTGAAAGCCAAGTGGATTTGACTCCGACTACAGGTGGAGAAATCGCAGGTTGGGCTTTCTCTAGAACTATTACGAAATTGGAAGATAAGAGACCTTTGTTCTCTTACTTTACAACTGACTCTGTTGTTGGTTTCACTACTACCAATGGTGTGAAAGTCCAGAAATGGGCAGCTAAGGATGTTCAAAATAATACTTTTGCAGCATTTACATTGCAAGCTCCTGGACAGGTTTATTTGAGCGCTAACGAGTTGAACACTATCTTTGGTAACCAAAAAGCTGATGCTGGTGTTAAGTTAGGTTTCGATAAAGATATCCTAGGTACTACTTTAACGAATCCGTTTAACGCTAATAAGTTTGTAGCTGAAGGTGCTGGTGATGCTGATAGCCGTTATTTGTTTGTTTCTGACTTGAAGAAAGAAGCTTATTTGAAAGTTGATACAGCTTATACAAATGAGACTGGTTACAAGTTCTTAGCTTATAACTGGACGAAAAAGGGTGAGACTGGTACAGCTCTAGATGCAGTAGAGAATAGTGCTATTAAAGATCAACACAAGTTCGCTTTCCTTTATTCTCCTGCTTATGATAGCTTGTATATCTATGTAAAACAAATTACATGGAAAGAAGATAACGTTAAGTATTGGGAAGATGCTGCTGCAAATACTGGTGCTAACTGGCGTGTTTCTTTGCAGGATTTGATCAAGAACGAAACTCGTATCTTGACTGTTGACAGCAAAGACCAAAATACTCATATCTCTTTGGGTTACAAGGATTGTACAGCTGTAGAGTCTACTAAGACTTCTTTGAAGGATGGTGTATATTACATCACAAATAAGGCTGGTAAGTATTTGGCTTCTCCGATCTACAGAAATGGTGAGATCGAGTGGACAACTGTTAATGCTAATGAGCAGAATGTAGCTCATATGCCGGCTTATCAATGGGTAATCTTAAAGAAGAACGTAACAGATAAGAATAATATCTCTACTTTAGAGGTTTATAACCGTGAGTTCTCTGATGGTGTTCTTGCTGATTATACTTTGAATTTGAATAAGAAGGCTGGTGCTACTTATTGGTACTTGACAGCTGATGTAAATTCTGCAAATGGTGTTACTATCAATTCTACAGATTCATTGTTCTTTGAACTTGTTCCTGCTGCTTCTGTAGCAGATTCATTGTTAGGTTACAAGAACTTGGATAAAGAAGAGTTGATGATCAACAAGTATACATTCAACTACTGGCATCCGTATGCTACAGACAAATACATCGCTAAGTCTTCAAAAGACTCTACGTTGACTGTATTAGAAGGTAAGACTGCTTTCAATTTGGATACTTTGGTAAATGACGCAGCTGCTGTTAAGGCTCAATATGGTTTCCCTGTTACTGCTGCGGTTGCTAAACGTATCAATGGATTAAAGAACCTTTACAGAACTGTTTATGTAGCAAGTAATGACAATGCTAAAAAGAATATCTGGTCTGTAAATAAGGAAGAGAAATTCAACGTAAGTCAATATTCTACTGACAATAACACGAAATTGACATCTGGTTACTACTTCAAGGAAAATAACCAAATCGATGGTAAGTGCTATCATGCTGTTATTGCTGTAACGAAAGAAGCTGGTAAATATGTGATGAAACTTACTTCAACAAAGGCTGGTGTATCTGACTATGATGGTGCTGCTACATTGAAAGCTCAAATGTTGAACGAGACTAGAACTTCTGCATTCTACATCGCTCCGGATGAGACTCCGTTGTATCGTCAATTCAACAATGCACTTCTTGGTGAGAACGTTGATAATTCAGCAGATAGCTTGATGTTTAAGGAAACTATCCGTGGTGAATATTTGATGGATGAGCATAATGGAAACTTGTTGAACAAGGATGTTGATTACGCAGGTATCTGGGGTGAAGCTAAAGCTGATGGTAAGTTAGCTTTCCGTATTGACACTGCATGGTTAACTCGTGGCGCAGGTAAGGTTAAACCTCAATACTTGGTTTCTGCTTATCGTGAGTTGATCGAGGGTGAGAAGATCATTCCTTGTACTGAGACAGGTAAGCACATCACTGCTGATGGTCAAGTTACAGACGACCCATATCAATGTGTACACGCTATTCATGTGAAGACTCCGGCATTTATCTATGGTAAGTATTTGGTTAACTACTCAGACTCTGCTGCTGCTGTTGCAGATCGTAAGGAGGCTCTTAACCCATACTTGTTCAATACGAAGGCTGTTTCTAACAGTAGCTACACTCGTGTAGGTTTCGTTCCTGCTGTTCAATATGGTGATACTTTGTTTGTCTTGACTGGCAAATACAAAGGTATGACTGCTGATCAATTGAAGAATGAGGGTATCGAGGCAATCAGCGCTGACTACCATAAGAACTATGCTAAGTTCATCAATGTATTGACAGGTGACAAGCACAAGAACGTAACTTGGTCATTCCGTTATGTAAATCCGGATAAGGCTGCATTAGCTTATGTAGATGGCGAAGAGGGTGCGAACAACTCATTCTTGATTGAGTCTAATGTATATGGTGCAACTGATAATCAATATCAGACTGTAGCTGGTGATGTTGCTAGTGCGATTGCTCCGACTAAGAAAGCTGCTTGGTTGAAGATGCACAATGGTTGCTTAGTATTGACAGATGCTAGCTCTAGATTTGATGCCGCTAAGACTGGTGGTGATGGTGCATTAGTATTCAATGCTTATCCTAAGACTGATGCTGATGATATGGTAACATCTAACGATAACATCAACAATGTTGAAGGTGTATCTGTAGTAGCTGGTAACGGTACTGTAACTGTTCAAGGCGCTGCTGGTAAGTCAGTAGTTATCACTAACATCTTAGGTAAGGTTGTTGCTGAGACAGTTCTTACTTCAGACAACGCAACTATCGCTGTACCTGCTGGTATCGTAGCTGTAGCTGTTGATGGTGAAGAGGCTGTTAAGACAATCGTTAAATAAGTAGAAAACTGACCGGATTTCCGTAAGGAAAGACACAGTTCATAAGATAGAGCCCCGTCGATGTACTTCGGCGGGGCTTTTGTGCGTTCCCCTACGAGTGTTTCATATTTAAATATAAAAACAAGGTATCTTAGTTTCATTGAGCAAGTATCCTAAGTTCATTGGCGAAGTATCTTAGGCGTATGGGGCGATGAAACTAAGATACTTTTCTCATGAGCACCTTGTGTGAGTATCGGTGTTGTCATATGCGACTACCGGCGTGGATTGTAAGGACTACTCGTGCAGGTTCTAGGCTCTACTGCCCTGTTATTCTTTCTTTTTGATAAATAAATGTCTATATGTGTGACATCCCTTTTCGGTGGAGAGCGTAAAATAGCAGAGGCTGGATGACTGTAAACGGCATTTTTCATTGAAAAAGCCCCCTTTTTGTACGTGATAAGTGGTGAAAGCCTATGCGATAGGTCGCGTTGGGCAACGCCGGTAGTGCCGATGGGCATCGTGAATAGTCAAGAATAGGGTTGTTGATACTTGTGGATGGGCATCATAACCTTGTTACGACCCAGTTCTAACCCCATAAACCCCCTCAAGCAACCCACTAAATATGAATTACAATGAATGAATTCCGCTAGAATGAAAGGCCGTTTTTCGATAAGACGCTGTCATGTAAATGATTGCTGAAATTTTTTCTCGTATTTGAGAATGAACTGTCCATCAGCCCGGAAAAATCGATTCTCCGGGACTTGATATTACAAATTGTCAAAATGGTAAACGTGGTTTAGCTATGGTTTCTCGTTAGTCATATTTATGGGATTCTTGATATGGTATATTGTTTATTCTGCTTATATTTGCGATATCATGGAAGAAAGGAAATGGTTTGAGGAGCTACCGGACTTATGTCCACCTTCGGATGCTATGGCGTGTAGTGGGGTATTTTATAGAATTGCGGAAGGAGATCCTGTGAAATCATTGGATTTCTTCTCGCAAAGAAGATGGCATGATTAAAAAGACATTCGGTGTGGCTCATTATTCTTGGTGGCGATCTTATTGTTTTGATGTAAATAAGGCAAAGGTAATGATGTTATGACTAATTTGTTTTTAGATAGGATCCTAGAGTTTTATGGTGTGCCTCAAATCCTTGTGGCTAAAGATTCTTTTGGTACGCAATACTTATGCCTGCTTTTCGATGATGGGGCTGGATGCAGGTATACGGGTATTAAGATTTCATCCTCTAGGCTGGATGATTATTTGGGAGGAAGGATCGATTTAAGGACTCTTTATCTGAATCCGGAGAATGACAATGAATATTTCAATGTGTCTTATAATGATAATCATTATGAGCTACAGTCTTTTGAGGGAAAGGCCTTGCCGGAGGAAAGGCTTCCGGAAAAGGGATATTTTCATGTGGAATCACGGTCTGAGATCTATACGATAAAGGTTCCTTCCTGCGATAAAAATATATTCCAAGACATTGCCCGAAGGATGGGATGGGTCTGTATGTAACTTAAAACTTCGTTATCATTTCCAAAAAAACACCTATATACCAGCCTTATAACCCTCTATTTGATTTATTCTGCTTATATTTGCGAGTTATCAACAGTTAGGGCGATTTATCAACAAAACAAGCATTGTTTTGATTGAACCCTGTTTGGTTCAGTTTTTAATGTTTAGTTTTGCCCTCGAATTAATTAGGTATAGTATGGGAAAGATTATCGCTTTAGCAAATCAGAAAGGTGGAGTCGGGAAGACAACCACCACGATTAATCTGGCTGCGTCATTGGCCGCTCTTGAGAAAAAGGTGCTGGTCGTAGACGCTGATCCGCAGGCGAATGCCTCATCCGGTCTGGGTGTGGATATACGTAATGTAGAACTTTCTATCTATGAATGTCTGGTAAACGGTGAGGACGCGAGCGGCGCTATCACACAGACTGAAGTGGAAGGACTGGATATCATCCCCTCTCATATCGATTTGGTGGGAGCGGAGATCGAGATGCTAAACTTGGAGAATCGTGAACGGATCTTGAAGCAGATATTGACACCGCTGAAAGAGAAGTACGATTTTATCCTGATCGACTGCTCTCCTTCTTTGGGATTGATAACCGTGAATGCCTTGACAGCCGCCGATTCGGTGATTATCCCGGTACAATGCGAGTATTTCGCCTTGGAAGGTATCAGTAAGCTGTTGAACACGATCAAGATTATCAAATCAAAGCTGAACCCGGCACTGGAGATAGAGGGATTCCTCTTGACTATGTATGATTCCCGCCTGCGTTTGGCGAACCAGATTTATGAGGAAGTGAAACGTCCGTTCCGCGATTTGGTATTTACTACCGTGATCCAACGAAACGTGAAGTTGAGCGAGGCTTCCAGTTACGGTAAACCTGTCTTATTGTATGACGCGGATTCGAAAGGATCTATCAACCATATGCAGTTGGCACAGGAGATTGTTGAAAAAAATAAAGGATTATGGCAGCATTAAAAAGATCGGCGTTAGGCCGTGGATTAGACGCGTTAATTACGATGGATGACCTGAAGACAGGTGGTTCATCGTCTATTAGTGAGATCGAGTTAAGCAAGATCCAGCCTAATCCGGAGCAACCTCGGTCTGTCTTTGAGGAAGAGACCTTGGAGGAGTTGGCTACCTCTATCCGTTCGTTAGGCGTGATACAGCCGATTACGTTGAAGGAAATCGGCCCCGAGCAATATATGATCATCTCTGGTGAACGCCGTTATCGTGCGTCGCTTAAAGCAGGTTTGGAGCGTATTCCCGCTTATATTAAGACGGCGGCCGACGAGAACGTGGTGGAGATGGCTTTGATAGAGAATATCCAACGAGAGGACTTGAACTCTATCGAAATCGCGTTAGCTTATCAAAAATTAATCGATAATTACGGCTTGACCCAAGAGGGGTTGAGCGAAAGGGTTGGAAAGAAGCGTGCTACGATCGCCAATTACCTTCGTTTGTTGAAACTTCCCGCCGAGATCCAAGTAGGATTGAAGGACAAGAAGATCGATATGGGACATGCCCGGGCATTGATCCCTGTGGATGACCCGGAGGTTCAATTAGCTTTATATGAGCAGATATTGGCTCAAGGACTCTCCGTTCGTAACGTGGAGGAGATGGTGCGTAATATAGCCGAGGGAATACAACCGGAATTGCCGGAAAAGAAAAAATCGGATCGTAAGCCGATACTTCCGGAAGAGTTTAAATTGCTGAAAGATCATTTGTCCCGTTACTTCAATACGAAAGTCCAGTTGACTTGCAATGAGAAGGGAAAAGGTAAAATTACGATTCCTTTCGCCACGGAAGAAGAGTTGGAGCAATTGATCGGGTTACTGGATAAATTGAAATGAGAAATCGAATCATACTCCTTTTGATCGGATTCATGTGCTATGCCGGGATGGGTAACGCACAGGAGGATAAGACGGAGAAAGCCGTTCCTGCTATAGTTTCCGATTCCGTGGAGGTAGCTGCCCCGGATTCTACCGTGCAAGCCGTCTTGATGGCGGCCGATTCGGTGGGCGTACCGGAAGTGAAGATGAAGCTGGCTTTTAAGCCGAATCCGACAAAAGCGGTCTTGTTCGCCTTAGTTCCGGGTCTGGGACAGATCTATAACCGGAAATATTGGAAATTACCAATCGTTTACGGTGGCTTGATGGGATGTATGTATGCCGTGACTTGGAATAATAAGAATTATAAGGATTATTCGACGGCTTATAAGGATATCATGTATGATGCCGCTAAGAATCTGGAAAATCCGGATGCTTGGAGTAAAAGTTGGCAAGACTTGACTTCCATGGCTCCTGAGGATGCGATTAATAATTCAAATTTCAAGGATCAATTGAAAAGACAGAAGGATTATTTTCGTCGATATAGAGACTTGAGTATAATTATTACGGTCGGGGTGTATGCGTTGAGTATCGTGGATGCCTACGTGGATGCCCAGTTATTCGATTTTGATATATCACCGGATTTATCCTTGCATTTGGAGCCGGTTGTTAGTCCGAAGACGAGTGTCACGCCTCGTACTTACGGATTGAATTGCAGTCTAAAATTCTGATATACATGAAAAGATACCTGCTAGCACTCATTTGTTTAAATTGTTTGGTCTCATTGGTCTATGCGCAGGAAGAGACCCGAATTGAGGAAAAAGATACCTTAAGCTCGCTGGAGTCTGAGGTCGGATTGATTCCGGAAAGCTTGGATGCGAACGTGGATAGTTTGCTCCGTACTTGGCATGTGCAATATTTCTCAAAAAGAGAGGACTTTTGCCATGATGACGACGAGAATGTCTATTTCCCGGATTCGGTCTATATCGACCGCCTGTCTAGGCTTCCCAGCGTGATCGCTTTGCCCTATAATAATATAGTGCGTGATTGTATTGACTTATATGCGGAGCGTAAACGAAATTTAGTGCGTTATATGCTGGGGATGGCAGACTTTTATTTTCCGATAATCGAGCAGGTGTTGGATGAGCATGGCCTGCCTATTGAATTGAAATATCTCGCCGTCGTGGAAAGTGCCTTGAATCCGGTAGCCCTCTCTCGTGTGGGCGCTTGTGGTTTATGGCAATTCATGCTTCCTACGGGTAAGAGCTATGGCTTGGAGATTAATAGCTTGGTGGACGAGCGCCGGGACCCCTTGAAAGCGACCGAGGCCGCTTGTAAGTATTTCAAGGATATGTACGCTATCTATGGGGATTGGAATTTAGTGTTGGCATCTTATAACTGCGGGCCGGGCAACGTGAATAAAGCGATCCGTCGTTCGGGGGGCAAGACGGACTTCTGGGATATCTTCCCTTATTTACCGAAAGAGACTCGTTCATACGTCCCCTTATTTATCGCCGCCAATTACGTCATGAATTATTATTGCGAGCATAACATCTGTCCGATGCAAACCAGCTTGCCGCTAGCCACGGATACGGTCATGGTGAATAATGCCCTACATTTGCAGCAAGTATCGGATCTATTGCAAGTAGATATTGAGACGTTGCGTGCGTTAAATCCACAATATAAAAGAGACATCGTTCCGGGTAATACCCGCCCTTCGGTTTTGAAACTACCTGCGGCGGAAACCTATGCTTTTATCGATAAAGAAGATACGGTCTATACGCATCGGATCGAGGAACTGTTGGCGAATTGCATTTCCGCGAATAACTCTAATGGCTCTTTACCAAGTGGTGCGACCCGGGAAAAAATCACCCACGTGGTATTGAGTGGTGAGAATCTTTATACGATCGCTAATCGCTATGGAGTGACAGCGAAAGATATCCGTAAATGGAACGGGCTAGGCTCCAACCGGGTAGCGAAAGGAAAACGGTTAAGATTATATGTAGATAATGGGGGTGTCGCTTTTGCCTCGGCTGCCAAGACTCCGGTGAAATCAACTGCGACAACAACGAAAAAGTCGGCTTCCGTCGCTACAAAACAGATCGCTTCCGCCAATAAAGATTTTGTCTCTTATAAGGTTAAATCGGGAGATTCACTTTATTCGATTTCCAAGAAATACCCTGGGGTTACCGCTTCTTCCTTACAAAAGGTGAATGGGCTGTCAAGTCCGGATATCCGTCCGGGCCAAGTACTGAAGATACCGGTAGGATGATCATTCGGGGATAAATTCGTCTTTAACTCTTTTTTTTCGCTTTCTTCGTGCACTGGAGAAGGATGTGAATGATTTTTTATTCCTTTGTATACGAAAAAAGATACAATCGTATGGGTTCATTGGATGAAAAGATATCAGTGGTCAAGGCTAAACCTTGGTTGGTCAGTTTGGTTTGCGCAGTGTTTATCGCCTATCCGAATTTGGCATGGATCTTTTGTGACATGAGCTATCTGGCTCCGAACGATCATCAAGGGTTTTTGCTCTTCTTTGGGTTCCGTTTTCTTTACTTTTGGGGACTTATTTGGTTTTTGCTGAAAAGTAACTTGAAGCATGAGGATTGTACCTCCTTCTTCGAGCGGTTGTTCTGGAATGCCTTGTACGTTTCTGGAGGCTTTGTTGTCTATAAATTGATCTCCTTCCTGACTATTAGTTATGATCGTTTTTTGAGTATCATTATCTTCCAGTTTATCGTGTTGGCGTTGTTATGTACCTTGATCGGCTATATACAAATGCTATATCACAATCAACGGGAAAAGGATCAATTGATCGAGAATCTGCGTGTCGAGAATTTGCAGAGCCGCTGCGATGCATTGGTGAACCAGATCAATCCGCATTTCTTTTTCAATTCATTGAATGGAATCTCCTCCTTGATACGGAAGAAAAACGATGAGAATACCTTGTTGTATGTTACGAAATTGTCCGATATATTCCGTTATATCCTTCAGAGTGATAAAAAGAATTTGGTACCACTGTCGGAGGAGCTTGCGTTTATAGAGGCTTTTCAGCATGTAATGGTAGTCCGTTTCGCCAATAAGCTGACTTTTACGATCGAAGTTCCCGAAGATAAGCGGAACTTGCGAATTCCCGTATTATCTTTGCTTCCGTTGGTAGAGAACGTGACGGTACATAATATTATAGACAGCGAGCACCGAATGGATATCTTGATCCGGCTGAACGAGCGAATGGAACTGGTTGTTTCTAATCCAATCTATCCGAAATTGACCTTACCGGATACGAATGGAACCGGGCTTAAGAATCTGGAGAATCGTTTCTTTCTATTAATGAATAAACAAATACGGGTAGAATCTGATGAGGATGAGTTTCAGGTATACCTACCCCTAAAATGATGCTATATGAGAATACTGATCGTAGAGGACGAGACCGCCGCCTATGAGAACTTAGCGGATATGTTGGTTACAATAGATCCCACGATTGAGATCATGGGAAATACGGAGAGTGTCCGGCAAACGGTACGTTGGCTGCAAGCCAATCCGAGGCCGGATTTGATTTTTATGGATATTCATTTATCGGACGGTTCCGCTTTCGCTATTTTTGACCAGATAGAGGTGGAGGTACCGATCATCTTTACTACGGCGTACGATCAATATGCGATCGACACTTTCAAAGTAAACAGCATAGACTATATCTTGAAGCCGATTAAGCCGGAAGAATTGAAACGGGCCTTAGATAAGTTTAGCCGATGGAATCATCAAGATATCATCCATTATTTATCCCAATTAACACAGTTGTCTACTACTCCTAAATACAAGGATAAACTACTGATTCCTGTTAAGGATAAATTGTTGCCTATTAGCTTGAAAGATGTGTCTTGTTTCTATACGGCTGATAAGAATACATATGTTTATTTAAAGACTGGTAATTCGTATCCATATGCTAAAACATTGGAACAGATAATTTCTTCTTTAAGTCCTGCTGATTTTATCCGTGCGAATAAACAATTCATCATTTCTCGTGATAGCGTGAAGGACATAACAATTTGGTTTGATAGCCGTTTGCTCGTTACTTTGGATATAGAAGTGCCTGAGCGTATATATATTAGTAAAAATAAAGCATCCGAGTTTAAGTCTTGGATAGTAAGTCTGGAATGATAATTAAATAGAAATGCCGGTTCTCTTAAAGCCGGCATTTTTTTGCCCTTTTCGTGTTCAATCCCCATTTTTTCCTTTTCGTCAACAATCGGAAACTGCCTATCCGATAATTCTTCATCTTTGCAATACAAACAAGGAGATACATCAATAAGATGTAAGTTGAAATTTTGATGTTAATCCGAGTTTTATCATACACATTAGATAGGTTAATAGGTTTGTAAAAAAGGATTAGTCCGAAACAAAAGAATGTTTAGGCTATCTTCTCTAAAATGAGTGTTTGTTTTGTGAATGGTTTTGTAATAGGTAAATTGTAGGTATTATGAGAAAGTTAATTATGGCGGTAGCGGTTTTGGGAATGAGTGCTACAATGAATTTTGCGAAAGCGCAATGTGTGAATGAATATGGGAATAAAGAACCGTTTGCGGTAGAGTTTAGCCGATTGAGTTCTTATCTAGGATTGGCTCCTTACCAAATGGAGGAGGTACTTAACATTAATGATTATTTTGTACAAGAACAAAGAAAGAGTTTGAGCAAAGACCTGAAGCGTCAGGATGAACGATTGCAAAAAGCCGTGTATGGCAATTTGAAGCTGATGAAAGAGGCGTTGACTGCCGATCAGTATCGCAAGTATGTCATATTGTTAAATGTAACTAACAACAATAACCGATTAACCGGAGCTGTGACATTTACGGATATCTATTTGGCTGAGAATAAATGAGTGTAACCTTGGCTCGATGTGATGTTGATTAGAAAGGCGATCCTTGTGTCGAACAGGGATCGTCTTCTTTGCTTCTGTCCTTTTCCTTTTGGAAGTGCGCTATCAGATTTTAGCGAAAGCTTGATCCAGATCATCTATAATATCATCTATATATTCGGTTCCGATGCTCAAGCGTACGGTGGATGGTGTTATGTGCTGTTGGGCAAGTTCTTCCGGACTCATCTGGGAATGAGTGGTCGTGTATGGATGAATGACAAGGCTCTTTACATCGGCGACATTCGCTAGTAGGGAAAAGATCTCCAGTGAGTCGATGAATTTCCAAGCGGCTTCCTGCCTGCCTTTGATCTCGAAGGTGAAGATACTGCCGGCACCATTTGGGAAATATTTATTGTAAAGTTCGTGGTCCGGATGGGTAGGAAGTGATGGATGATTCACCTTTTCTACTTTCGGATGTTTTGATAAATAATCCACGACTTTCAATGCGTTTGCTACATGGCGTTCCACGCGTAGGGATAAGGTCTCTAATCCTTGCAACAAGATAAAAGCATTGAAAGGAGAGATCGTTGCCCCGGTATCGCGAAGAATGACCGCACGGATACGGGTGACAAAGGCGGCGGAACCTGCTACGTCCGCAAATATGGCTCCATGATAACTTGGGTCTGGTTTGGCTAATGTAGGAAACTTATCGGCATTCGCCTTCCAGTCGAAAGTACCTCCATCTACAATTACGCCTCCTAGACTACTGCCATGTCCCCCTATGAACTTTGTGGCGGAATGGATGACGATGTCAGCTCCATGTTCGATCGGACGAATCAAGTAGGGGGTTCCGAACGTATTGTCTACGATTAATGGAATATGCTGTCGGTGGGCGACTTCCGCTACCGCATCCAGATTCGTTACGTCAGAGTTAGGATTCCCGAATGTCTCTACATAAATGGCTTTCGTGTTTTCCCGGATAGCTGCTTCTAATGCGTTTAGGTCATTTACATTGATAATCGTATTAGTAATGCCTTGGGAGGCCAGTGTATGGGTGATCAGGTTGAAGGAACCGCCATACAAATTATCGGCTGCGATAATATGATCTCCTGCCCTCACTATGTTCTGTAACGCATAGGTGACAGCCGCTGCTCCTGAAGCCACGGCCAAACCTGCCACGCCTCCTTCTAAGGCAGCTACACGTGCCTCGAAAACGCCTTGCGTGGAGTTTGTCAAACGTCCGTAAATATTCCCCGTGTCACGTAGGCCGAAACGGTCTGCCGCATGTTGTGCGTTATGGAATACATAGGAAGTTGTTTGATAAATGGGTACCGCACGTGCGTCGGTTGCGGAATCCGGTTGTTCTTGTCCTACATGAAGTTGTAATGTCTCGAAATGTAACTTCTTTGTTGCCATAGTCATCTTGTTTATTTAGTTCTTATTCTGTTGGCAAATGTATGATGTGTGTGCTTTTTGGACAAGATTCGTTGAGAATATAGAAAATAATACTATTTTTAGGGCTATAAATAGAATACATCTTCGGCGAAGGACGTTGGGGAATCAATCCGATAGAATTTTTTTCTTATGAATGTTTCAGATAAGTTAGACAAGGTGGATCTGCAAATCCTCCGAACGTTACAAGATAATGCCCGGTTGACTACGAAAGAGTTGGCGGCAAGGGTCAGTCTCTCGTCAACCCCGGTGTTCGAGCGTTTAAAACGTCTTGAGAATAGTGGATATATAAAGAAGTATATAGCGGTACTAGATGCGGAGAAGCTGAATCAAGGCTTTGTTGTCTTTTGTAGCGTGAAATTGGTTCGGCTGAATAAGGATATAGCTTTTGAGTTTACCCGGATTATCCAAGAAATCCCCGAGGTAACGGAGTGCTATAATATTTCAGGCGATTATGATTACTTATTGAAGATACACGCTCCCAATATGAAATATTATCAAGAGTTTATTTTAAATGTGTTAGGAACGATCGATAGTTTGGGCTCGTTGAGAAGTACTTTTGTCATGGACGAGGTTAAACACGACTATGGGATCCATATTTAAGCAGTAGATATTCTATTTTTGTCTTTTGTTAGGGTTTCCTTCCAAATATTTGTATATATTTGTGGCTATACAGTATAAAAATGGGAGGTGTAAAACCATGGACGATACAAAGGACACAAAAGATATAAAAGAAACGGGCGAGGCTGCGTCCGTTCTCTCTGCGGACGAACAGATGATACAAGATGGGTTCAATGCGTTGTTGAACGATTATTTGAAGTCAAACCACCGCCGTAAGGTCGAACGAATCACGAAAGCTTTTAATTTCGCTAATCAAGCGCACGCCGGAGTGAAACGGCGTTCCGGCGAACCTTATATAATGCATCCTATCGCCGTGGCTCGTATCGTATGCCGGGAGATGGGTTTGGGCTCTACCTCTATTTGCTCTGCGTTATTGCATGATGTCGTGGAAGATACCGAGTATACGGTGGAGGATATCCGGGATATGTTCGGAGACAAGATCGCCCAGATCGTGGATGGCTTGACGAAGATATCCGGTGGCATTTTTGGGGAACAGGCCTCGGCTCAAGCCGAGAACTTCCGTAAGTTGCTGCTGACTATGAGTGACGATATACGGGTGATTCTAATCAAGATCGCAGACCGTCTTCATAATATGAGGACTTTGGGTTCCATGCTTCCCGCCAAGCAATTTAAGATCGCGGGTGAGACTCTTTATTTGTATGCTCCTCTGGCGCATCGTCTGGGGCTCTTCTCTATCAAGACGGAACTGGAGGATTTGAGTTTTAAATATGAGCATCCGCAAGAATATGACTTTATCAGCGCTAAGTTGAAAGCGACAGAAGAGAGCCGTAATAAATTATTCGAGCGTTTCGCTGCCCCTGTGGACGAGAAGCTGAAATCGATGGGACTTCAGTATGAGATGCGTGCCCGTGTGAAATCGGTCTATTCCATTTGGAATAAGATGGAAAGCAAGGGTGTCGCTTTCGAGGATATTTATGATATTTATGCGGTCCGCATTATTTTTGACCCGCTTCCCGGTGTGGACGAGAAAAACCAATGTTGGGATATCTACTCGGCTATTACGGATATTTACCGGATTCGTCCCGACCGTATCCGTGATTGGGTGAGCCGTCCGAAAGCGAACGGTTATCAAGCGCTTCATCTGACCGTTATGGGACCGGATGGACAATGGGTAGAGATCCAGATCCGTAGCCGCCGTATGGATGATATCGCAGAGAAAGGCTTCGCTGCCCATTGGAAATACAAGGAATCCAACGTGGAGGAGGATACGGAATTGGATAAATGGATACAAACCATTACCGAGATATTGGAGAGTCCGGACCCGAATGCGCTGGATTTCTTGGATACGATCAAACTGAACTTATTTACTTCCGAGATATTTGTTTTCACTCCGAAAGGAGATATAAAGACATTGCCCCAAGGGGCTACCGCCTTGGATTTCGCTTATGCGCTTCACTCCGATATCGGTAATAAATGTATTGGCGCTAAGGTAAACCATCGTTTGGTGCCATTGAGTCATCCGCTGTCCAGTGGAGATCAGGTGGAGGTCTTGACTTCCCGTTCTCAGGAGCCGCAACCGGAGTGGTTGAACTTCGTGACTACCGCTAAGGCTCGTGCGAAGATCGATGCCGTATTAAAGCGTGTCCGTAAAGAGGTCGCTAAGTATGGAGAGATAAAAGTTCTTGATGCCTTCAAGCGTTCGGAGCTTGAGGCGAGTACATCCAATCTGGATAAATTAGGTATGTACTTTGGATTCTCGAAACGCGAGGAATTCTTTTATGCGGTAGAGAAGGGGGATGTGGTTTTGCCCGAGAATTTAAAGAAGCTGTTGAAGGAGAAGACGGATAATGTCTTGTTTAAGTATGTGAAACAGGCGTTGGGTGTCGCTTCCAAGAAGGTGAAACAACCCGAAGAGGAGGAAGCCAAGAAAGAGAAGCCTAAATATGATAAGAAAAAGCCTTATTTATTGAAAGAGGAGGCTTTTGAGCGTAATTATGTAATTGCCGAATGTTGTAAGCCGATTCCGGGAGATGACTCTTTAGGTTTTATCAATGACGATGGTAACGTAGTGGTTCATAAACGTTCCTGCCCGATCGCCATGCGCTTGAAAAGTAGCTTTGGCGAACGTATCTTGAATACGGTTTGGAGCAGCCATATGAACGCTTCTTTTGAGGCCACGCTAGAGGTGAAAGGTATAGACTCGATAGGCGTACTGAATACGATCACGAAAACGATTTCCGAGGATTTCAACGTGAACATCATGCGCTTGCTGATCGAGGCGAAAGACGGCGTGTTCGAAGGTAAGATAAAGATGAAAGTTCATGACGTAGAAGATATCCAGAAAATGTGCGTGACTTTGTCGAAGATACAGAATATTAAATCTGTCGGACGTGTAGCGGATTAAGTGTAGCGAAGTGCTTCGCTACACTTTTGTTTTATAAAAGCTTTATCAGCCGACAATCAAATAAGTTATATAAGCTATATAACAAGCGATCAATAGGATTCCCTCCGGCCTAGTGATGGTCCGTTTCTTGAAGAAAAGGCCAAAAATATAAAGCAATACGCATGAACCGATCATGACGCCCAAATCCAGATTGGTAATGCCTTGTATGTTCATCGGCGTGATTGTCGCGCTACAACCTAATACGAAGAATATATTGAAGAGGTTGGAACCGATAACATTTCCGATCGCCATCTCCGGGTTCTTCTTTAAGGCGGCCACGACGGAAGTCGCTAACTCAGGAAGAGAGGTTCCTCCGGCCACTAAAGTCAAACCGATAATAGATTCGCTGACACCCAGTCCACGGGCGATACCAGAAGCTCCATCCACGAAAAATTGTCCTCCGTAAATCAAACCAGCCAATCCACCAATGATGAATAAACTCGCTTTCCAAATGGGCATTATTTTAATCGTGCTCTCTCCATTTTCCTCTCCATTATGTGCGATTGCGAATGTATAGCCAAGGAAAATGGCGAAGAAGCATAATAGTAACATTCCATCGCTACTACTGATACTATTTTGCGACGCGCCGTTGATCAAAACGTCATTCGCGCAAATAAATAATACGATTGAGGCAAGCACGCAAAGAGGGATCTCTTTGCTCAACGTACCTTTCGTGACGCTGATCGGTACGATAGCGGCCGTACAGCCGACAATCATCAAGGCGTTAAATATATTGCTTCCTACTACATTACCAATAGCGATATCTGAGCTTCCTTTCAAGGCAGATACGACACTGACCGTTAATTCCGGTGCGGAAGTCCCAAACGCCACAATAGTTAGCCCGATTACTAAGCTGGAAATATTGAAGCGTTTGGCTACCGAGGCGGCACCATCCGTCAAGGCGTTAGCCCCAACTAAAATTAGTAGTAAACCGCCAATTAGTAATACGATATCCATTAGTCTTTAGAATGGCAAATCATCGATAGGATTGGCCGGTCCGAAATCAGGAGCGGATGAGGCTGGAGCCGTAGGAGCGGAAGCCGGAGCGAAATTATCCGGAGTTACTCCCATCGGAGCGGCTTGAGAAGCTGCCGCCATCGGACGGTCTACTTTCCATGCGTTGATACTGGTGAACCAGCGGCCTTGGTACTCACGGCTGTCAATGTCGAAAGAAACTGTCAATTCCTCGCCCGGCTGAATGGCCGCTTGAGCGATCTTATCCGCTCCGAATATCTGGAAGCATACTTTCTTGGGATATTGATCGTGTGTCTCTAATACGTACTCTTGTTTTTTCCATTCGTTTCCGGCTTTGCTGACACCGCCTACTTCCGGTAGGACTTGAATAATTTTTCCTGTAATTTCCATGTCTTGTATTTTATTTGCTTATGTTTTATTTAATTGGGGACGAAGGTACGGTTTTGTTCTGGTTTTATCAACAGAATAATCACACTTTCGGGGCAAAAGCATCAAATGCGTCTTTCATAGCTAACAGCTCTTCTTTGATCTGTTTCAGGCGGTTTACGATCTCTTCTTGCCGGATCGTCGTCTCTTTATTGTCCTTCAGTTTTTGCCGTGCGCCGGCCAAGGTCATCCCTCTCTCTTTAACCAGGTGGTAGATGAGGCGTACCGCGTCGATATCCTCCTGCTTATAAAAACGGGTACCTTTGCTCGTCTTCCTTGGATTGATGATATCGAACTCCTTCTCCCAAAAGCGAAGGGTGGACTCGTTCACGTCGAACATCTGCGCCACCTCGCTGATGGAAAAATAGAGTTTGAGATCTTTATTCTTTTTTAGACTCATACTGCTAATGAAGTTTAATCCATAACCTGACCATGATTCTCGGCAATCTGGATCATACGGTCATATTCCTCAGGTGAGAGATCCATGTAATAGTATTTAGATGGGTTATCATACTTCCCTCGTACGATTACCTCATAATGCAAGTGAGGGCCGGTAGATTTCCCGGTATTTCCAACCTCGCCAATCACCTCTCCACGAGTAACCTTTTGTCCGACACGTTTCTTGAACTTACTCATATGACCGTATAAAGTCTGATAGCCGTAGCCATGATCGATAATCAAACAATTTCCGTATCCCTGTTTCCAAGCGGCGAAAGTGACAACGCCATTACCTGTCGCATAGATCTCCGTTCCCACTTTAGCCGAGAAATCCATTCCAGAATGGAAACGAGGTGTACGGTAAATCGGGTCGATACGCACGCCATAGCCGGAAGCGGTACGACGCAGATCCTTATTGGAAATCGGCTGGATAGCCGGGATACATTTACTTCTCTCTTCTTGGTTCTTTCCTAGGGAGATCAGTTCCTCCAAGGAGTTGGACTGGATATATAATTGCTTACGTAGCATATCCATCTTTTGGGTCGTGGAGACAACAAGCTCCGGATTGGACAGGCTCATCAAATGCTCGTAACGGTTTGTCCCTCCAAACCCGGCTTTCCGAACGGATTCGGGTATAGACTCAGCTTGGAAGATAGCCCGGTACAGATTCTCATCACGCTGTTGGATATCATCCAATACGTCCAACGCGTTATTTAAGCGAAGGGAAAGTACCTCGTATTGAGTTTGCAATAGGCGGTTCTCCTTACGTAACTGAGATTCCATCGGAGAGTCCACCAAATGCATCATGACGAAAAAAGTGGCTACGCCGAACGCTATTCCGGTGCTTAAATGGCGGAGAACGGTGAACAGCCGGTCTTTGCTAGATGGGTATACACGCTCATAATTGAGTGTGTTCGGATTGTATAAATAGTATGTTTTGCGACTTTTAAAGAGTTTCATCTACATTTTTTGTTATCTGAATGCACGCAAAAATAATAATTTGCAGTACTTTTGCAAATTGTTTTTCAGAATATTAACGAGAACTATATAAATAGATTATGTTGACAGCAAAAGAAATCCGTGAATCCTTCAAGCAATTCTTCGCTTCTAAGGAACACCAGATCGTGCCTTCCGCTCCAATGGTGGTAAAGGGTGACCCCACGTTGATGTTTACGAACGCGGGAATGAATCAGTTTAAAGATATTATCTTGGGCAACGTGCCCCGTAAGTATCCTCGTGTCGCGGACTCTCAGAAATGTCTTCGTGTTAGCGGTAAGCATAACGATTTAGAGGAGGTAGGACATGATACCTATCACCATACGATGTTTGAGATGCTCGGAAACTGGTCGTTCGGAGATTATTTTAAGAAAGAGGCGATCAACTGGGCTTGGGAATACTTGGTAGAGGTATTGAAGCTGAATCCGGAGCGTTTATATGCCACCGTATTCGAGGGAAGCCCTGCCGAAGGCTTAGATCGTGATAACGAAGCTGCTGGTTATTGGGAGCAATATTTACCGAAAGATCATATTCTGAACGGTAACAAACATGATAACTTCTGGGAAATGGGGGACACGGGTCCTTGCGGTCCCTGTTCCGAGATCCATATCGACCTTCGTTCGGACGAGGAGCGTGCGGCGGTCAGCGGCGCCGATATGGTAAATAAGGATCATCCGCAGGTAATCGAGATCTGGAACCTTGTGTTCATGCAATTCAACCGCAAGGCCGACGGCTCTTTGGAACCGCTGCCGGCTAAGGTGATCGATACCGGTATGGGATTCGAGCGTCTGTGTATGGCATTGCAGGGTAAGACCTCAAATTATGATACGGACGTATTCCAACCGATTATCAAGGTAATCGCGGGAATGGCGGGTACGACTTACGGTACGGATAAACAGCAAGATATCGCTATGCGTGTGATCGCCGATCACATCCGTACGATCGCTTTCGCTATCACGGACGGACAGTTGCCTTCCAACGCTAAGGCCGGTTATGTAATCCGTCGTATCTTGCGGCGTGCCGTTCGTTACGGTTATACATTCTTGGATCGCAAGGAAGCGTTTATGTATAAGCTTTTGCCTGTATTGATCGAGACGATGGGCGACGCTTATCCGGAATTGATCGCTCAGAAAACCTTGATTGAGAAGGTTATCAAGGAGGAGGAAGAATCTTTCCTTCGTACCTTAGAAACCGGTATCCGTTTGCTGGATAAGAAAATGGAGGAGACGAAGGCTGCGGGGAAGACGGTCTTGAATGGCGTAGATGCCTTTACATTATATGATACCTACGGATTCCCGTTGGACTTGACGGAATTGATTCTTCGTGAGAACGGCATGGAAGCCGATATCGAGGAGTTCAATAAGGCTATGCAGAAGCAGAAAGAGCGTGCCCGTAACGCCGCCGCTATCGAGACAGGCGACTGGATCACGCTGAAAGAGGGTGAATGTAAGTTCGTGGGTTATGATTTGTTCGAATGCGAGGCAGAGATCTTGCGTTATCGCCAGATCAAACAAAAGAATAAAGTATTATATCAGATCGTTCTGGATCAAACCCCGTTCTATGCGGAAATGGGTGGACAGGTCGGTGATACGGGTTGGTTGATCGCCGACGACGAGAAGATCGACGTGATCGATACGAAACGTGAGAATAATTTGCCGGTTCATTTGGTAGCGAAACTACCGAAGGACGTAACGGCTACATTTACCGCAAAGATCAACGTGAAAAAGCGTATCCAGTGTGAGTGTAACCACTCTGCCACGCACCTTTTGCATGAGGCGCTGCGTGAGGTATTAGGTACGCACGTAGAGCAGAAAGGTTCGTATGTTTCGCCTGATTCTTTACGTTTCGACTTCTCTCATTTCCAGAAAGTGACGGACGAGGAAATCCGTAAGGTGGAAATATTGGTTGGAGAGAAGATCCGTGCGAACTTCCCGTTGGAAGAGCATCGCAATATGCCGATCGCCGAAGCAAAGGCGCTAGGGGCTATGGCTTTGTTCGGTGAGAAATATGGCGATGAGGTACGTGTCGTGAAATACGGAAGCTCCGTGGAGCTATGTGGTGGTACGCATATCCCGGCAACCGGTATGATCGGTTCTTTGCACGTGATAGGAGAGAGCTCTATCGCCGCAGGTGTCCGTCGTATAGAGGCGGTTACGGCCGAGGGCGCCGAGCAATTCGTATATGCCCAGCAAGATCTGATCCGTGAGTTGCGTGCGTTGATGAACCATATGCCGAATTTGGCGCAAGCGATGAAAAAGTCTATCGAGGAGAATGCGGAGATGAAGAAACAGATCGAGGATTATATTCGTGAGAAGTCTATGCGATTGAAAGAGGAGATCGTGGCGAAAGCTTCGGAGAGCAACGGTATCAAGGTTATGCAATTTGTAGGCAAGGCAAATGCGGACGCTATGAAGAACGTGGCTTTCCAGATCAAGGCGGAGACAACCGATAGCTTTGTCTTTGTTGCCGGTATCATTGACGATAACAAATGCACGCTCATGCTTATGTTAAGCGATGATTTGGTGAAAGAGGGCTTGCATGCCGGTAAGATCGTAAAAGAGGCCGCTAAGCATATCCAAGGCGGTGGTGGTGGACAACCCCATTTCGCTACGGCCGGCGGTAAGAACATGGAGGGCCTTTCTATTGCGGTTGGCGCTGTGAAAGAGGCTGTTGGAGTACAGTAAAATCGGTTCGGAAGAAATTGACCTTTCTTTCGGACGCAATGATAGATTCCTTCGGATCGAATAAGAATTCCATCCGAAGGAATTTTTTTATGTCGTTTTGATAATCGGAATACATGTTTTACCTTTGTGGTCTAAGGTTTTAAATAAAAAAGATATGTCAGAGCAAAAAGTGGTTATTTGCAAGGACCTGAAATCGGAACTGCAAGATTTTCTCTCCTCTCTAAAATACGATAAGTTGTTCATCCTTATGGATACGAATACCAAAGAGAAATGTTTTCCCTTGGTAGAGGATATACCGGCCTTTCAAAAGGCGCCGATTCTCGTGATGGAAGCGGGTGATATGAATAAGGGTTTTGTCTCATTAGCCCAGATATGGACAGCTTTGTCGAATGAGGGGGCTTCCCGTAACTCCTTGCTGGTGAATTTGGGCGGCGGTATGATTACGGATATGGGTGGTTTTGCCGGCGCTACTTTCAAGCGGGGCATCCGTACGATCAATATCCCTACGACCTTGATGGCGTCCGTCGATGCTGCGGTTGGCGGTAAGACGGGTATAAACTTCAATGGGTTGAAGAACGAGGTCGGTTCTTTTTATCCCCCCTTGTGTGTATTCATCGATTGCGATTTTTTGCGCACGTTGGATCGCGATAATATCCTTTCCGGTTATGCGGAGATGATCAAGCACGGGTTGATTAGTTCGATGGAGAATTATGCGTCTGTCATGCTTTTTGATATCGACACCATGAATTATTCGTATTTGAATAGTTTGGTAGGCCAGTCGGTCGCCGTGAAAGAGCGGATCGTAGAGGAAGATCCCAAGGAACAAGGTATTCGTAAGGCATTGAATTTCGGTCATACGATCGGCCACGCTTTCGAGAGCTTGTCTTTCCTGAAAATGCGTCCGATCTTGCATGGTCATGCGGTAGCGGCGGGTATCGTGAGCGAGCTTTACCTCTCGCATAAGCTGTGTGGCTTCCCGATGGAGAAATTGAGTCAAGTCGTTTATTATATAAAAGAGTATTATCCGGCGCTCTTCTTTGACTGCACGGACTACGATACTTTATATGAGTTAATGACACATGATAAAAAGAATGAGGGCGGTATCATCAACTTCACTTTACTGAAAAATGTAGGGGATGTCCGTATCAACCAATCGGTCACCAAGGAAAAAATCTTGGAGTCTCTTGATTTTTATCGTGAAAGTTTTGGCATTTAACGGAAAAAAACTACCTTTGCACCCGTAAAATAAAAGCGGGATGTAGCTCAGCCCGGTTAGAGTACGCGTCTGGGGGGCGTGTGGTCGCTGGTTCGAATCCAGTCATCCCGACTAAAGCTGAGATAAAAGGAGTTAAGTCTATGGCTTAACTCCTTTTTTTGCTCTCTATCACTTTCCTAAAACAATGAGGCAGTAGAAATTCCGACTCATCCGATATTCATGGGGGATAGCCTTAAATCATGACAATAGATTAAAATTGATATATTTCCGTTTGAATTTAGTGCGGTCATTCCAGCCTATTTTAGCCATTATTTCTGTTAATGGTTGCTTAGTGCCGACTTATCGGTGTATGCTCTGTGAGTTCAAAGTCTTTTGGGGCACGATTGTTTATCGGAGTAGGGAGGCCTAGCTGTTTGATAGAGTGCCATTGGCTGCTGAAGTGAATAACTAACGGCTTGTCGAATGAATAACTAGCGGCTATATATAGCCGCTAACTAACGGCTCGGGAAGTGAATAACTGATCACTTGGAAAGCCTTCTACGGCCTGCGAAATCAAGTATGCGTTAACCTAGAGGAGGATTTTTGGAAATTATATTATATATGTACACGTACATTAAAGAATATGATGTATATGAATAGGCTTTAGTAATACATACCAATAATATCAAGGACTGATTTATCTAATAAAACGGCTAGTATAAACGATCGTTTTAATTCGTCATTTGCAAAGGTACGCGTTTCTTTGATACCTGCAACCCTTCCGGGCTATTTTTTTCATCCCTTATTCTCTTTCTTATCAATAGGATAGCCTATCCTTTACGAAACAACCGATTCCGTAAACGAACCTCCCGTTTTCCCTCTTCAAAAACGCAAGATCTAAACGATGGTCTAGACTAGTCGTTTTGGTATGGCGAAGGATAATTAAAGAGTTGGGAGATATTTAATTAACACTATTATTAATATTTAAATTAGAGATTATGAACAAAGGGATTTTTACTTTGATGACAGCGGCTTTATTGGCCTCTGGATCAGTTGTAACACCTGCTTTCGCTGAAGCGACGTTTGCGACTTATCAAGCCGTGAACACGAACAAGGTTTTGGCGAACGGTGTGAAGTTCTATTTGCAGGTAGGCAGCGATGAGGCTACCTCCACTCAAACTGATACGAAGTATTACAAAGTTAAAAAGTTAACAATTAAGGACAAGGCTACGGTTTGGTCTTTAGAAGAGACTTTAAACCCTGACGAGGCTTCTGTTTTCGAGGTTGGCAATTACACTAAGGTTGGTGGACAGTACACCTTCTCCTTGTCTGTTGACGGCAATAAGATTTCTTTGACGAAAGACGGTGTAATTAAATCAGACGCTGCTACTACTACAGAGGCTTCTAAAACTGTGACTACTTTAATCACAGACAAGAACAAATTAAGCGAATTGAAAAAATTCTCCGCTTCTTTGATGAACGCTACGGCTATCAACGTGGTTTTGGCTACACAAGAAGAGGTGATGACGGCTGCTATGTTGAACGAGTACAACACGGAAGGTTTCACTTTCGGCTTCAACGCTAAGACAGACTTGGAAGGTAACGCTTTCGCTAAACCGATGTATGCGGTAGAGATCGGGGACGATGCTGCTACTTTAGATGCCGGTACTTATTTCGTTGTAGGCGGTAAGGATGATGCTGTTAAGGCATTGAAAAAAGCAGTGAAAGATGAAGAAGGAGTAGAGGAGGCCTTGGCTACGGAGGATATCCAACTTCTTGCTTTGAATATAGATAAAAAATATGACGTAAGAGGCGCTAAATCTCCGGCTTACATTCTACAAGTTATCAACGGTGATAAGATCACTGGGAATAAGGCAGCTTTCTCTGTTAAGGAGTTCGATAAGTTGGCGAATGAAGGTGAGTATGAGCTGAAAATAGAAGATCCTAAACAGGATAAGACTGTAGAGGAAACTGAATATGTGTACGTAGGTGCTATGCGCTTTACTGATACAGATACGAAGACTTATGTGACAACGGTTAAGGAAAATGAGAAATCTTTATTGATCTCCGCTACTTTAGGCGCTAGCACTTATTTGGATGCTTCCGTTTTATTGAAGGAAGGTGTGGCTAACTACGTGAATGTTTACTTCACTAGCAACGAGGAAAGCGAAAAAGATAAATTCCAGACTGAGTATCATAAATATTTGGTTCCGGTATCTGTAAAGGCAGATGCTAGAGCTGAAGAAACTTATACTTTCGCTTTCGACGCTAAGGCTGCTAAAGACGTAAACTTCAACTCTGCTTTATCTCAATGGGCCGTGAAGGGCTTCGACGGTAAATATACATTTACGTTGGTGAACCGTGAAACTGCTCAAGAGATTACTTTAGGCTTGCAAGAGTCTGACGTGAAGGGCGAGTATAAGGTGGTTAACGCAGTAGATGAAAATAAAGATGCGGTTTCTTTCGCTTCCTTGAAGAAAGCTGCTACGGGTGAAGAGGCAGAAGTGGCTAAATCTGTTGCTTCTACTACTGTTAAGTTCATCCCGGTTGAGAAGGTCGCTGGTTTCTTGGATTTATCCAAGGATGAGATGGCTGCCGGTATCCAATTGGAATTTACGGGTAAGACCCCGTTAATTGGTGAGAAGACTTTCTTTGCTAAGAAAGACAAGAAAACAGAAGGCGAAACAACAACTGAAACGTTGGCTCCTAGCATGAAGGCTTCCGATGCATTCACGTTGGCTATCAATAAGGCTAAAGGTAAGATCAAAGAGGATGATAAAGATGCTGTCGTAAATTACACGATCCAACCTCTTGTATTATCTTGTCTGAAAGATGGTAAGATTGTGGAATTGAAAGATACATTGTTTGTTCCGACTTACAATATCTATTATACGACTCCGGTAGAGGGTAAAGATGATATCGTTACTTACTTAGGTAAGGATTTGAAATTCGCAAAGGTAAACGAATCTGAAAAACCTGCTGAATTCGTATTCCGTGTGAACGCTGACGGTTCTTACGCTATGATGGGAACTGATGCGGCTGTTTCATTTGATGAGGATATCACTGCCAACACAAAAGTTGTAAGCGTAAATTCTACTACAGGTACAGACTTCTCAACAAACGAGGCATTATTATATAACCTGTCAGAAGGTAGCTTCGCTAGCGTAGCTGTTAAGGTACAAGATAATTCAGACAAGACTACATTGCCTGCTGAGCCTCGTCACGCTTCATTCGACAATGCGCTGGGTTCTATCAACTATCAGTTGAATAAGAATGGTATCACTGAGGGTATCCTTTCCGCTGAGAGCATGATCTTCTGGTTGGATACAGCGGATAGCAAGGCTACAACTCCGTACTTCTATATCTCTAAGGGTATTGAGGTTGCTGAAGGCGAAGAGAAACCGGCCGAGAGAATGTTCATGTATAACGCTACAGACTCTATGTCTATCTTCGATGAGAACTCTGCTCAGGCTTCTTTCAACGAGAAGTATATGCTGGAAGGTACAACTAAAGAGGATAAGATCGCTAAGGTAATCTTCCGTCCGGCTACTATCGCAGGTGTTGACACGATCAATACGGTTGTAGAGGGTAAGGCTGCTGTTGTTGCTGCTAAGGAAAACAAGGCAGAAGAAGTATTGGCTGGCTTGGATAACTTCAAGTTCGGTATCTGCTTGGCTGACGATGCTGTGGATGGCGAGTATGTTATCTACTCAAAGGCAGATAACAAGTATGTATACGCTAAGAACGGTAAGTTAGGTTTGGGTGGAAAGGAAGAGGCTATGGTCTTCACGTTAGGTACTGAGGTTCCGACTTCTAACGAGTCTATCGACAACGCCGCTTCTTCTGTCGTAGTGATCGGCAACGCCGGTTCCGTAACGATCCAAGGCGCTCAAGGCGAGACTGCTTATGTTCGCAACTTGTTGGGTATGCCGTTGGCAGAGACAGTTGTCACTTCCGATAACGCTACGATCGCTGTTCCTGCTGGAATCGTTCTTGTAACGGTTGGCGACGAGACTGTAAAGGTGGTCGTTAAATAAGACATGTAAAGGAATAATGAAAAGATAAATCGAAAATCATTCCCGTGCGGATTATCCAAGTACCCCGAGAGGGCGAACAAGCGGGAATGGATTAATATTAATACTAAAGTAATAAATTAAAGTTCATCCGTAAGTACTTCCGTGAGGATGGAAACGGATCAAAGGCAAGGGGAGACAGTATTGCGCTGTTTCCCCTTATTTGTTGATAAAGGTAGATAAGGGCTTTGTTGGTGAAATGGACGGTATTCGATCTTTTTGATTGATATAAGGGGGATATCGTGACATACCCTTTTTGAGAGAGGTATGAAGTAGGGGAGATCGGAGGGGTATAAATAGCCTTTTTCATGCAAAAGGACCACTTTTTACACACGATAGGTGGTAAAAGGCAGTGCGACTAGTCGTGTTTGGCAACGACAGTAGTGCCGTTGGGCATCGTAAACAGTCATGAATAGGGTTGTTAGTACTCATGAATGGGCATCGTAACCCTGTTATATCCCTGTCGTAACTCAATGAGATAGCCCGGATAAGCTATAGGATATGAATTAGGATGAATTAAATTCGCTAGGATAAAAGGCTGTTTTTAACTAATGCGGTATAAGACAAATGATTGCTAATATTTTTTCTCGTATTTGGGGATAAGCTGTACGTTTGCCCGAAAAAAGTGATTCTCCGGCAGTTGAGTTTACAAATTGACAAAATGCCAAGGTGCTTTTTTTGTGAGCTTATAGGAAGGGCTAGATCCGAAAACAAACCTTGATTTTAGAGAATGGCATGGGATAAATACCATGCTTGTACGTGCTTTATTCCTTCTTTGGAAGGAAGCGGCAAATCATCGAGCGAGACAACGATCTTCTCGTAATTATCCTCAATGGCCTCTAACGAGGCATATTCCCGTTCGATGGTTTCTTTGTCGATTAGTAAATAAGTGGATTGGAGATAGATAACCCTCTCTCCTTTGATAGCGACGAAATCCACCTCTTTGTTCTTTATGCTGCCTACGTATATTTGATAGCCGGCCCTTAATAAATCTAGATAAATGAGGTTTTCTAGTTTATACCCAATGCCGTAGCCAAAGCCTTGATATAAATAATTGTTGAAACCTAGGTCATTGATGTAATACTTACAATTCCCGGCGATGGTCTCCTTTCCCTTGATTTGGTATTTCTCGACTTTATGTACCAAAAAAGTGTCCTCTATGTAACTAATGTAGGAGGCGATCGTATCATAGCTGGTCTTCCTTCCCGAGCTCTTGAAATAATTGGTGATATTCCGAATTGATATTAAATTAGATGCGTTATTTACCAGATAGACAAAAATGTCCTCAAGCAACTTAGCGTCTTTTATGTTTTGTCTTTGTATGATATCACGTAGTAATACGGTGTCTTTTAATGCGGATATATAATTTCTTTGTACTTCTGGTTGAGATAGATGGTATAATTCAGGCATACCACTACTTTGCATATATTCTAGGTAGTGTACCTTGTTGTTTTCTTTTTGGGTGATTCCAAGAAACTCTGTGTATGAAAAAGGATAGATGGCAAATTCCACATAACGTCCGGCTAATAACGTGGCGAGTTCTCCAGATAGCATTTTAGAGTTGGAGCCACTAATGAATAACTCATATTCGGCGGTATAGTCTTGTGAGTATGAGTTGGCGAAGCGTTCCCATCCCTCTACATTTTGGATTTCGTCAATGAACAGATAGATACGACCTTGAGGATTTATTTGTTTTAAGTAGAGATTAAACAGGGAATCAAGATCTTCATTGGTTTTCAAAAAATAGAAGGCGGATAGCTCACAGTTAATGAAGAATATATTTCGGGGATTTACTCCACTATTGGCGAGATGGCTAGCTAACTGACGAAGGAGATAGCTTTTCCCTACACGTCGCTGTCCTACCAAGACTTTGATTAATCTGTTTCCGGTGTAGGATAATATCCTATCTAAATAATCTTGCCGTTTATAGCCTGTTGGAAAATCGTTTCCACCCCATAGGTTATACTTCTCTAATGTCTTAAATCTATCGTCCATACTCGAAACTTTTGCGTAAAAGTACAAAAGTTTCGAATGAACTCGAAACTTTTCCCGTTAAGAATGGGATATACCCTCAAAAAAATAACGGCAACCGCCTTCCGCCGAAAGCCGAGTTGCCGTTCAAAGTTAGGAATAAGGTTTGGTTTGTTCCTTTGTAATGATTTTAACATTAATATGTAATGAGAGTTTTCTACATTTTATCGATACAAAAGTAAATGCCACTTGTTACGATTTGATTACGGGAGTGTTACATTTTTAGTAAAGGTCTCGCCAAATCGGTTGATAACCTTGATCTGTACGTCTTTGACTCCGGCTGAAGGGTGGCAACGGAATAAGTGCGATGTATGATATCCGGAAGGTTTTCCGTGCATGTCGATATAGTCTTGGTCTTCATCATCGAATTGCTCCATGCAACCTTTCTCTATGCCGTTTTCGCTCCATGTAACTTGGTAGGTCGGGTCCCAATCCCATACGTTCACCACTAGGTAATCCGCTTGCGATTTGAACTCATTCGGCCTATAAACCCTGAATTGATAATCCGAATCATGGCCGGTTGCCTTATAATACCAAGTAGCGGCATTCCCTTTCACCTCAACGACCAGATAACCGTTCGGGGCGCCGCACCGATTTACATGGCCGGCCCACCAAGCTCCGCAAGCGGCTCCGATATTATGCTCGTACAGATTCGGTGTGACTTGGTTGTTCTCGAAGAAATGCGTATGCCCGGCGAAGATATGGACATTATAAGGGCTGACGATCTCTTTCAGGCTCTCAGCGTCCTCGGCGTTTCCTCCCCCTTTATCCGTCTGGTTGAATACCGGGGCATGTACGTTGATAAATACAAGTGTTCCGGGTTTAACGTAACTCAGGTCGTTTTTCAGCCATTCCAGTTGTTCCTTTCCGAAGCGTTCGTCATATTTCTTGTCTTTATAATAATCAATATCTTTTAAGGTGATGATATGTGCATCCCCGACATTGAACGAATAATTGTAAGGGCCGAAATGATCCTCGTAGATACGCTCCGCATAGCTCTCCTCGGTTACCTTTTGATTGGATAAGGCCGGGTAACGTAAGTCGTGGTCGTGATTGCCGATCACGGAGAACATCGGGATGCCTAAGACCGAGACCGCTTCCTTATAAGGAGTGAATAAATCCATGCGATCCCAAGTAATGTCTCCCAGCGCCATACCGTAGACCTCTTTTCCTTGGTAGCGCTCTATAGTCTGCTTCAAGTCGGGGATGGTCTCTTCACGGAAACGTTTCATCTGCCGTTCGTCGATGGTCTGAGGATCGGAGATTGCCAAGTAGACAAACCCGTCGATTGGCTGTTTCCTAGGGGTGAGCGTAAAATCATGTTCATTGATCTCCTTACTTTTATCAAGTTGCTGATAGAAAAGATCCGGTATACCTTTTGTTTGCTCGATCTCATAGTCACCCGGTACGGAGAGGTAGACAAAGCGGCTTTTGTCCAGATTCGAATCTAGGCTATATTCTCCCCGCTCATTTGTTTGCGTGAAATTATAACCATCCGTAACGACTACGCCTTGTAGCGGTTTGCCTGCCGTATCGGATACAGTGCCTCTTACAGTAGCGGCTTGCGCTATCCAAGTGGATAACGCAAGTAAAAGCGTGAATGATAAGAATTGTCTCTTCATCGTAATTTTTTTATGATTTGAATATAGAATATGTTAGTTAGAATTTATAACGTACGCCGATTTGAATCTGCCAAGGGTTTCCGTTCATATTGGATACACCCGTGTTTTTGTTTACGTTATATACGTATTGCTTCTTCTCCGCGTCAAAACTCTTGATGGAGTAGATATTCTGCTTGCCTAGATTATGTCCGGCACCCCAGTCCTTGTTCAGCATATTCAGGAAATTGAAAAAGTCTATCGAGGCCTCGATGGAATGAGTCTTATAGATCTTGAAGTTCTTGTTCAAGCGCAAATCGAAAGTACCGTAGAAGCCATTTACGCCACCGTTACGCTCGGCAACCTTCCCATAGTTTTTACGGATATAATCTTTTACGCTCTTCTCCGCTTCCGGGTTGTCCAAGATCGCTTGGATACCCTCACGAAGATATTGAGGCGTATTACTATCGTTCGGGTCATAGATATAAGCCAAGTCGTTGGATGATACGAAATCACCGTTCATATTACCACTAACCGCTAAAGAGTAGCGGGTTCCACCGATCCCGGAGAAACGCAAGCCTACGCTGATTCCCCAGAAAGAAGGAGCCGTACCGTAGAATACGACCTTATGGCGGAATTGGTTGTCCGAGTAAGTCATGGTACTCAAATCACGAGGATCATCTTTTACCATCAAGGCTAGAGTCGCTGTATTCGCTACGTTACCGTTGTAAGAGGTGTTATCCTTGGAATCGTTCCACGTATAGCTGAAAGAAAGCTCGCCATCCTTGAAATAACGCCAAGTTCCATCTACCACGAACGCATATTGGTTGATTTTTCCATCGCTGATTAATTCCAGCACACGGCCTACCTTATCACTTTTACGTCCTTGCATCCAGTCGGTAGCTCCGTTCTTGGTATTGATACTCTCGGCGGGGACGAACACGCCACGATTCCCCTCGGCGGCGATACGGAAGTAAGGCTCATCCACCATATTACGGTCTACGTACATATAATTATGGCGTGCCCAGTTGGCGTAAGCACTGATACCTACCCGCAAGCGATCGGAGAAGAAATGCGTGTAGCTGGCGTTCAACTTATATACTACCGGTACACGGGCATCCTTACTATTCATATTGATCGTGCTGATCTTTTGGATATTCGGGTTGTTGAATAAATCAACGCCCGGAGCGGTAGAAGGATCTTTGCGGTATGCCGGGAAATTCGGTGTCGGAACCAAATTGCCTTGTATATCCACGGACGCTACCTTCGTACCGTCGAACAGCATATTGTTGATCATGGAATAGTTGTTTAAATCCGAACCGAAGATACCGGCGCCAAGGCGGATAATATCTTGATGTTTATCATTCACGTCCCACGTGAATTGAACGCGGGGTTGCAACTGGAAGGTGGAGATTACGTTGTCCGTACGTAAGCCTAGTTCGTCATAAACAGTCTGGTTAAAGTTCGCGTGGTTGAAATAACGGGTATAATCCGCACGGATACCGGCCATGACCTCGAATCCGGTGAAAAGCTTCGTTTGTAATTGTCCGTAGATAGCGGAGTTCAAGGTATTCATCTTTACGGTAGGATCATCTACCAAGGCGATTTCCCGGGCATAGCGGTAAGGAGTCATATGCTCGAAATTATCCAGTCCCGTGAAATAAAACCGTCCGTTCATCTCACTACCGTAGAGTGATTTCATATTGGTGTACATGAAGTCTGCTCCGAATGTATAGTTGATGCGGTCCGTATTATAATACATATTGTCTACCAATTGAAGTACATTATCCTTGAAATGTTCGGGAGCGTAGCGTTGACCTCCAAGTTGGATGGAAGTGTACATGCTCTTGTCACCAGAAATAGATTCCACGTTCTCTACGATTGCTCTTGGGATATTAGAGCTTGGCAATTGCTTGTTCGGGGTCGTAGCCTCGTAAACCAAGAAATGTTGAAGCTTCAACTCGTTGGTCAGCTTTGGGCTTAATACCGAGCGTAAGGTAGCGAGTAAGCTGTTGTTATGCGATTTGCGATCGATCCAAACCTCGTAGAGATTGATACTGGAGTTATCGCTCTCGCTCTGTTTATTATCCTCGTTGATGAAATTATTGCGAATGGTTAACAAGTTGGTTGCGTTCAACTGCCAGTCGATACGGGCGAAGACCGCGTTCGTCTGCTTCTTCTTACCGAACTCCCCGAATTGAGGTTCATTCGAGACTCCGTATTTAGTACGGGCGATATCCAGATAACGGTCTAGCGTAGATTGAGTGACATTATAGCGAGACTCGTCCGCCGCCGTCTTGATATCCGCTATATAAATCGGACGGGAATCCTGTTGGTGATCCCATACGACATAGAAATGCGCACGGTCTTTCACGATCGGACCTCCCAAAGAGAAACCATATTGATAGGTAGAGAAGTCGGAAGTCGATTTATTTCCCCGTATATCATAGGAGCTGGATAACCAATCGGCACGACCGAATCCGAATACACTTCCGGTGAAAGTATTGGTTCCTGATTTCGTAACAGCGCTCACGGTACCGCCCCCGGAACGTCCGTTGGTCACGTCATATTGATTGGTTACCACCTCAAACTCGCGGACGGCTTCCATGGATATCGTATAAGCGCCGGAAGTCGTTCCGCTCGCTACGGTTCCTTTAGCCGTCATACCGTCGATGGTGTAATTCGTTGAGGATGATAATTGCCCGGCGATATTTCCTCCGCTACTCAATGGCGAGAGATCCATCAGGGATGTGAAGTTACGGCCGTTTACCGGAAGCTTCGTGATATTTTGAGCGGAGATAGATGTTGCCGCGCCGATCTTCGGAACCATGTTCTTCAAGGAATTAGCGACTACCTCGACAGCTTGGATCTCCACCGATTCCTCCGCTAGCTTGAAATCCACTCGAAGCATATCCCCTTGGTTCAATGCGTATCCTGTCTTTTTCTGTTCCCCATAACCGATATAAGAAGCTGTAACGGTATAAGGAGAACCTAGCGGAAGCTGCTTGATGGTGTATTCTCCTTTATCGTTCGTGATAGAGCCCGTGAAGAATCCGGTAGATTCATTCTTGACTTGGATCGTGGCCCCGATCACTGATTCCCCTTTATTATCCACGACCGTACCGGTGATAATGGCTTGCGTTCCTTGCGCGAATAGGAGAGCCGGTAAGCAATTAAAAAATAACAAACAGGCAAGTAACCTGCAAGTAATGCGTTTGTTAAACATCCTCATAACAATCTTTTTAAAATTAAACCTAAATATCTTTTACGGCGCAAAAGTAAGTGTCCCGTTTTGCAAAGAGATTACATCCGTGTGTAGGTTTAAATAAAGAAAAAAGCCTAATGAAGGATATCCATTAGGCTCAACGAGAAAATTATAAATGTGTCTATAAAGAAGAAGGTTAGTCCTCATCCAACGTTTTGATAATGCTAGATGCTATCTTGGATGAACTCTTGCGGCTGCTCTTTCTGAGTTTATCCGGATTCTCAAGATTCATACAGGTAAAGAAGTTATTCCCCCGATATACCTCGTTTTTATCTTTATCGAATAGGGTATAGCTGACGATATGGAAAAGTGTGCGCAACGGTTGGTCTTGCCATTTAAGATAATGCTGGTTTAATACCAGCAGATAATCAGCGCCGGCATTATCCAATACCTTTTGTAACTCTTCGGTCGGCACGGCTGAAAGATCGGAATAGCAATCCTCGCTCTCCCCGTTCACCTTGATCTCATTCAGTACCTGTCCGGTCACTTGTGTAGCGTTTGCCGGGATAAACTTACAATCTCCGTTCTTTACGGATGCGGCGATATTCTCGGCGATGATCGTATTATACGTTTGGTCGATACTATCCGCTTTCATACCGGTCTCTTCGGCGATCATCCCATTGTAGAAATAGTTTGATTTCACGTTATCGTGCAAACCTACGATGAGAATTTGCTTCGCATGATAATTGTCACCTTCCTTCTTACTTTCTTTAGCGTTCGCTGCTATAGAAGCTACGGCTAAAAAGAACATAACCGTAAAGATTCTGATTTTAAATAACCTTTCCATGATTCTTCTATTAAATTCTGTGTCTATTAATTTCGAAGGCAAAGATATTAGCGGGGTGTTGCAGGGATATTACGGTTGTATAAAGTAATAGTTACCGATAATCCCCCTGTACCGGCTTGGATATTAAAATCGTGGATTCGTTGTAAAGTCTATTCTGCCGTGTGGATGAGTTCAATCAAAAGGCGGTTACCAAGAAACTTTAAGGAGATATAGAAACAGGGGTTGTTTTTAAGGTTCAAAGAACGCTAAAAACAACCCCCGTTATTTTTACTTATTATTCTCGATCCATTTGCGAGCGTTCACGAACGCCTCGATCCATGGAGTGACCTCGTCGTTCTCCTTACGGTCGGCGGGGTAATAACCGCATTGCCAAGGGAAGATCGCACGTTCGGGGTGAGGCATCATGGCTAAATGGCGGCCGTCCTTTGAGCAAACACCGGCAACGGACCAAGGAGAACCGTTCGGGTTGGCGGGATAGCCATCGTAGTTGTATTTAGCGATGATGTTGTACTCCTTCTCCTCGTACGGGAACTCGAACTTACCTTCACCGTGAGCTACCCATACACCCAACTTCGTGCCACTCAAGGAGCCGAACATTACGGAGTTGTTTTTCGGGATCTCCAAGCTAACGAAGTTAGACTCGAACTTATGGGAATCATTGTGAACCATCTTATGCTTTTTCTCGTGCTCCGGATAAACCAAGCCTAACTCGGCCATCAACTGGCAACCGTTACAGATACCCATGCTCAACGTATCCTTACGTGCGTAATAGTTGTCGATCGCTTTCTTGGCTTTCTCGTTATACAAGAAACCGCCGGCCCAGCCCTTGGCGGAACCTAATACGTCGGAGTTGGAGAAACCACCGCAGAATACGATGAAGTTTACATCCTCCAAAGTCTCGCGTCCGCTAGCCAAGTCCGTCATATGGACATCCTTCACGTCGAAACCAGCCAGATACAAGGCGTAAGCGGTCTCACGCTCGCATTGCGTACCCTTCTCACGGATTACCGCGGCCTTGATGCCGTTCGGAGTGCGGCGTTCCGCTGAGAGTCCGTAAGAAGAAAGTTTTCCGGTAAAGTCCTTGTGGAACTTGTACTGTACGGGCTGCATCTTATAGTTCTCGAAACGGTTTCCGGCACAAACGCTTCCGCTTTGCTTTACATCCAGCTTATAAGAAGATTCGTACCATACGTCACGCATATAGTCGATGCCGAAGTGATATTGGATGCCGTCTTTCGATACCAATACATGGCGCTCGTCGGTCGGTTTGGCGATGATGGCGAAACTTACGCCAGCTTCTTCCATCAACTTTTCGAATGCCTTCTTGTCCTTTACCTGAACCAAGATACCCGGATTCTCGGCAAACAGGATCTTCACGATATCGCTCTCGGAGATCTTATCCAAGTTGACATCCAAACCACCCTCTACGTTGGCGAAGCACATCTCTAACAGGGCGGTGATCATACCTCCCGCTGAGATATCGTGTCCGGCAAGGATGAGTCTCTTCTCGATCGCATCTTGTACGGCGTTGAAAGCGTCACGGAAGTATTCCGGATCTTTCACGGTCGGAACCTCGTTACCCAGCTTGTTCAAAGCTTGAGCGAAAGCGGAACCACCCAACTTCAAGGTATCGAAAGAGAAATCTATATAATAAATGGATGTATTCTTGTCTTGAGCTACTACCGGAGAGACGATTTTCTTGATATCGCTAACCTCGGCACCGGCGGAGATAATCACCGTACCCGGGGCGATCACCTTATCGTCACCGTACTTCTGCGTCATGGATAGGGAGTCCTTACCAGTCGGGATATTAATACCTAAGCTGCAAGCGAAGTCGGAAGCGGCTTGTACGGCTGTGTACAGACGGGCGTCCTCACCTTCGTTGCGGCATGGCCACATCCAGTTGGCACTTAAGGATACGCTCTCCAACTTATCTGTCAGCGGAGCGAATACGATATTGGTCAATGACTCGGCGATTGCCATAACGGAACCGGCGGCCGGATCAACCATGGCTACCTGGGGAGCGTGACCGATAGAAGTTGCGATACCAGCTTTCCCGCGGTAATCCAACGCTACGGCACCTAAGTCGCTCAACGGCAATTGTAATTCACCTTGACATTGCTGGCGGGCGATCTTACCGGTTACGGAACGGTCTACTTTGTTTGTTAACCAATCCTTGCAGGCTACGGCCTCCAATTGAAGTACGTTCTCCAAATAATGGTGAAGTTCGGATTCTTTGTAAACAACCGGTTGATAAGATTCAGTGACCGTATGGTCTGTCATAACCGTTCTAGGCGGTTTACCGAACATATATTCCAGCTTGATATCGATAGGTTTTACGCCGTCCGCTTGTTCGAAGACAAACTTCATGTCGTTAGTAGTCTCGCCTACCACATACATCGGGGCACGTTCACGATCCGCGATACGTTTTACACGGGCTACATCTTCTTCTTTCATCAATAAGCCCATGCGCTCTTGGCTCTCGTTTCCTACGATCTCCTTCGCTGAGAGAGTCGGGTCACCAATCGGCAATTTGCTCATATCGATGTGTCCGCCGGTAGCCTCCACCAACTCAGACAAGCAGTTGAGGTGTCCACCCGCACCATGGTCATGGATAGAGACGATCGGGTTCTCGTCAGACTCGGCGATCGCACGGATCACGTTAGCCGCACGTTTCTGCATTTCCGGGTTGGCACGCTGTACGGCGTTCAACTCGATACCGCTTGTATATTGTCCCGTGTTTACGGAAGATACGGCTCCACCACCCATACCGATACGGTAGTTATCGCCACCGATCACAACCACTTTCTCGCCCGGTTCCGGATCGCCCTTCAAAGCATCACGCATATTTGCGAAACCTACACCGCCGGCAAGCATGATTACTTTGTCGTAAGCGTACTTCTTATCGTTCTCCGTGTGCTCGAAAGTCAATAAAGAACCACAGATAAGCGGCTGGCCGAAATGGTTACCGAATGTAGAGGCACCATTGGAAGCCTTGATCAAGATCTGCTCCGGAGTCTGGTATAACCAAGGGCGGGGGTCTAGTATCTTTTCCCATTCGCGAGCGCCTTCTGTACGCGGGTAAGAAGTCATGTAGACAGCTGTTCCCGCTATCGGCAAGGATGCCTTACCACCGCCCAGACGGTCACGGATCTCACCACCTGTTCCGGTAGCGGCACCGTTGAACGGTTCAACGGTTGTCGGGAAGTTATGCGTCTCGGCTTTCAAGGAGATAACCGTCTTGATATCTTTTACGGCGAAGAAATCAGGTTTGTCACCGGATAGGGGAGCGAATTGCTCTACCGTCGGGCCTTCATTGAACGCTACGTTATCTTTATAAGCGGAAACCAATTTATTAGGGTTCTCGGCGGAAGTCTTCTTGATCAAGTTGAACAAGGAACTTTCTTTTTCCTCGCCGTCGATGATGAATACACCTCCGAATATTTTATGGCGGCAGTGTTCCGAGTTTACTTGAGAGAAACCGAACACCTCGCTATCGGTCAACTTACGTCCCAACTTCTGGCTTACCTCGTTCAAGTAAGCGATCTCCTCTTGGCTTAGTGCCAAGCCCTCTTGTTGGTTGTACACTTCCAAATCCTCAATATAGACAATAGGATCTGGTTTTTTACTGATCGTGAAGATCTCCTGATTCAAGCCATTGTAGATACGTTGTAACATCGGATCGTGATCCGCGTCGCCAGAAGAAACAGGAAAATATTCCTCAATACGGGAAATACCGGTCAGGCCCATGTTCTGGGTAATTTCAACGGCGTTCGTACTCCACGGGGTAATCATTTCCCGGCGTGGCCCTACGTACCAGCCTTCCAATGTTTCTGATTGAACAGGAGTTGCCTCGCTAAACAACCAAACCAGTTTTTGAGTGTCTTCAGGAGAGAAAGCGTGCGCGGCCTCTACAGCCAGCACCGTCTTTGTTGAAGATTGAAAGAATAGAATCATATCGTTGATTTATTAGTATTTATCACGAAATAACGAATAAGCCTCTTTTAGAGAGTGCAAAGATAATGATTTCCCGTGAATTATTATGTCAATACGTTTTAAAAGAAAAGAGGGCGGAACCTCCCGGTCTCGCCCTCTCATGTCCCCTACATAGTAAAAAATAAGAGTGTGTCTATGTTTACCAGCCTGCGTTTTGTTGTGCGGCTAGTGTGGGGTTACGTAATAAGTCGTTTTGCGGGATCGGCCAAATGAAACGTTTGTCCGTGTATGGAATGAACGCCTTGTTACTGCCGAACCACTCGGATTTCACCTCACCACCTACCACGAAGGCACCTTGCCCTTTCGTGTTGTTGTACTCTATCTTAGCGGGGATACCTCCGGAAGGACAGAGGTCGTCCGCTGCTAAACGGTGAATGTCTTCCCAACGACGTCCCTCTCCGTGGAACTCGATACGTCGTTCCCAAAGGATCGCTTCCGTCAAGGCCTTCGTGTCGGCGAAGTCATTTGCCTTATACGTTTGGCTGGCAGGATCCGCCAAGGAGCGATCGCGTACTTCATTCAGTTTCTTCAAGGCCAAGTCCTTGTCTCCTTGACGTGCGGCAGCCTCCGCCTCATTCAGCAATACCTCCGCATAACGAATGATCGGGGCATATTCCTCACGTGTAGTCGGATTCTGATACTTGTCGCAGAAATAGTATTGGTCAGACTCCCGATAGAGTAATAGATTGCGTCGTTTGTCATCACCTCTCCAAAACTTGGAATTGTAAAGAATCGGAGAAGACGGACACATCGCACGGCCACCGTCGCGTGCCGACATCATAGAAGACATCGCGCCGTTCACGCTGGCATTGTCATCCGAGCTATTGGCGATCGAGAAGATAGACTCCATGTTATTTGAATAGGAGGTAAATGGAGTGGCGGGATCCGACTCCAGTTTGAAGCGACTATTTTCCAGCTTCTTCGCATCTTCGATTACGCCTGCCCAATCACGCATGTGCAGGTGTACGCGGCTTTTCAGTGCGATAGCTGCGCCTTTGCTCGCACGGGCGATCTTGTTGACTTCGATCACATCTGGAAGCAGGCTCTCCGCTTCGTCGAGGTCTTTCAATATCTGCGCATATGTATCTTTTACGGAAGAACGTCCGATTTGCAATTGGTTTTCCACTTGCGCAGGGTCGCTTACCGCGTTCAGATAGATTGGCATACCATAATTATTGTTGCCCTCCACGTTGTAAGGTAGCGCGAAATGGATCATCAAGTTGTGATACGTCAGCGCACGCAAGAACAGTAACTCTCCTTTGTACTGGTTTCCTAATTCTTGGGAGATTATTCCGTTGGCAACAGCTCCCTCGATGCCGTCCCTTACGATGTTGTAGCGATTGATCGCCTCGAACGAGGTCTCCCACATCGCCACGTTATTGGCGGTAGACACGTTATAGGTCGCGGAATAAGTATAATCATAGAACACGGCGGTCAGGTTCATGTCCTCCCCGCGCATCTCGCCTTGTAAAATACTGGCAGCCCCAAAAGGGTAACCACGTGTACGGCCGTTGCCTGTGTTGATATACAGACCGCATTGTGCGGCATCATAAGCACCGATTACGGATAGCTCACAACGATCAGGCGTGCTGTAAGCTGTCAAATCCGAGAACTTGTCGATAGGTTGCAGATCCACCACATCACTTTCGCAGGCGGTGAATAGCGGTAGCGAGAAAAGGGCTGTGCCCAACGCTACGGTTAAAATCTTTTTATATATTTTATTCGATATCATAATTGTATTGTTTTCAACAGTTGTTATTTATGCGAATTTCTCGAAGTGATTAGAATGTAACGTTAGCACCGAACGTGAACGAGCGTTGTTGTGGCATACCATTCCAATCCACACCATTACGAGACTGTGTCTCCGGATCCAAACCGCTATAGCCGGTGATCGTGAATAAGTTCTGTCCTTGCAGATAGAGGCGGATCTTAGACATACCCAATTTGGACACGATCGTCTTCGGGATCGTGTAGCCTAAGGTTAGTGTAGCCAGTTTCAGGTAGCTGGCGTTCTCCACGAAGTGAGAATCACTGAACCCGTCATTGAAAAGCGCGGCCCCGTCACCGTAACCGATCTTCGGGGTCATACCATCACCCGGTTGCTCGGGAGATACCCAACGGCCTAAGAGCTCCGTTCCGTTGTTTGCGAAATCCATGTTCAGCAATGAGCTTTGACGTGATGCGTTCATCAACTTGTTGCCACCGGAGAAACGGAAAAATACATTCAAGTCGAAATCTCTGAAAGTAACCGTGTTGTTCCATCCTCCGTACCAAGTCGGCATGGATTTACCCAATATCTTACGATCGTCGTTGGTCAATGACGATGGTTTGGATACATCTTCGGGGTTGGAAGGATCGTATTCGGCATAATCATATGCTCCGAAAGTATCGAACTGTACCAAAGAGCCGTCCGCCTTTCTCCAAATCGGATTACCGTTGGCGGCATTCACACCGTAATAATCATAACCGTAAAGTGATTGGTAAGATTCACCTTCCCGAATGATCGTATAGTTGTCGATGATATCCGTTCCACCATACAGCTCTTTCACCGTGTTCTTCACGGTAGAGAAGTTGATGTCCGAATGCCAATTCCAGTCCTTCGTATTGATAATCGTACTCCCTACTGTCAACTCGAAACCGGAGTTCTTGATCTTTCCGATATTGTCATAGTAGTAGTTGTTGGGGATACCCATCGTCGGAGGAGTCGGTACTCGCAATACTAGGTCTTTGGAGTTCTTCTGCCAATAAGCGATCTCGAAAGTCATACGGTTATTGAAGAGAGCACCATCCAAACCGATATCGAAAGTCTCGGTTGTCTCCCATTTCAAGTTATTGTTACCCATTACGTTCCAAGCGATACCTGCCATCGGTCCTACCAATTTGGCACCATACGTTCCCAAATAGGGATAATCGCTGCCTAAAGCAGAGTTACCGATTGTCGCATAGCTGGCACGCAAGCGGAGGTCGTTGAACCATTCGTTGACAGGTGCTTCTGTCCAGAATTTCTCGCGAGACAAGCGCCAAGCGGCGGAAGCCCCCCAGAATGTACCCCAGCGAGTATCCTTCGGCAATTTAGAGAGGCCATCGTAACGAATGGAAGCGCCGATATAATACTTGCTATCATAATTATAGTTCGCACGGAACATATAAGAAGCCAAGCCATTCTCCGATTTCCATCCACCTACGTCCTTCTGTCCGAACGTATTGCTGATGATATGCTCGGAAAAGAACGGATCAGACAACTCATAGACACTTCCGTCCATATATTCTGTCTCGCTGTGTGTATATTCTTGTACAGCCGTAGCAGTCAGATTATGTACCGAGTTAAACGTGCGTGTGAAGTTCAATACGTTCTGCCAGTTCCAAGTGGCGTATGTGGAGTTTACCTCCTCGATTAAACCGCCATATCCGTATCCATCACCGGATTCTGTATCCCAATACATATAGTCGCGTACGTTAGCGATGTCTAGGCCAGCTTGTGTCTTAAACGTAAGACCATCCATAAAGGTGATCTCACCCCAGCCACCTCCGATTACACGGGTGTTTGTCGTACGATTCACGTTGTTGTCTAATGCCCATACGATGTTCTGCACACCGTTATCGATATAACTCAAGTTGCCACCACGTCCCAAGGCTTTGCGGTTTTCCGCATCGATATTGTAGCCGGTAGGATCGTCTGGGTTGTACACATCCACGTTCGGCAACATACGGGTTCCGGCGAAACCTACACCGCCTAAGGAGTTTTCTCCATTCATGACACCATTCATGATCGTGCGTGTCATTTGTCCGTTCAATCCGATTCGGAACCATTTCGTAGCCTGCTGCGTCAAGTCTGCTTTCAAGCTCAGGCGGTTCAAGTCGTTGGCACGTACGATACCTTCCTGCTCCGTGAAACCGAGCGATACGTAATATTGGCTCTTATCGGTACCGCCGCTGGCAGACAAACTGTGATTGTGCTGGAAGCCCGTACGGAAGATATAGTCGTTCCAGTTGGTATCCGGGCCGTTCGGGTCGTATACGGCTTGTCCCTTCATACCCCAGTTCTCGTATTTCTCGTTAGCGATAGTGACGAAATCCTTCGCTCCTAACAGGTCATGCAATTTAGCCGGGCTGGCCGCTGTGATATAACCATCGTAGTTTACGCTGGTGCGTCCCTTGGAGCCCTTTTTCGTTGTGATCAAGATAACGCCGTTTGCCGCACGGGAACCATAAATAGCCGTAGCGGCACCGTCTTTTAAGATCTCGATCGACTCGATATCGTTCGGATTGATATCCGACATGGCGTTATATTCAGCATACAACATACCCATACCGGTGGATCCGGAACTGTTGTCTCCTACCGCCAATGGCATACCATCGATGATGAATAAAGGTTGTGAGCTTGCGGAGATGGTGCTCATACCACGTACTTTAAACTGAGGGCCGGAACCCAACACGCCGCTGGGTGTCGTTACTTGTACACCGGCGGCACGGCCTGCTAATTGGGTATCAAATGAAGGTGCCGCTAAGTTAGCTAGGTCTTCACCCCCAACTTTCGAGATGGCGCTTGTTACATCCTTTTTTCTTTGTGTACCATAGCCAACTACTACAATTTCATCCAGATTCTGCGAGTCTGATTCCATGCTAACTTTAATAATCGGTTTTACTGTTACTTCTACAGATTTCATACCGATGTAAGAGATGATTAGCTTTTGGGCATTGGAAGGAACATCTAGTGTGAACGCTCCATTGTGATCGGTTACCGTTCCGATAGTAGTTCCTGCTACTACGATAGAGGCTCCGATGATAGGTCCATCGTCTTCCGCCGAGATAACCGTACCGGTCACCTTCGCGGTCTGTGCTGTTGCGAACGCTATACTTGCAAACAAGCATAGTAAAAGATAAGTCAACCTTTTCATAGATACATACTTTTTTGTTTAATTTGTTAATAAATAGATCGTTATAATCAATTTCTGCCATTTAGTAGATCGACGTAGTTTCCGGAGAACTTCATGAGAGCAAGGTGTTTTTGGTGTTACTTTTTAGCATTGATGCGGGATTGAGTTAAAAACAATTTGTATATTAATGCCATATATTAGTATTATAATGCACTAATTTAACACATATCCCAAGGAAAGCAATATTTGTAAATTGCTACATAAACTCATTTTTACCACTAATATGCTTGTTTATTGCAAATATATCTTTATATTTACAGCATAAAGATCAAAATAAAGCACTTAATGTAAATAATACAATCAGATACAGTAGGTGTTTATATAGACTGTATACTTTATAATTTATTAAGATATTTGTAATAATTAATAAATACCAAGAGATGGATTGATTTAGTTCTCCGGAAACTAAGTTCTTTCATGAATACTATCTAATGTATTTAAATAAAAAAGAGTATCTAACTAAAGATACTCTTTAAATATGTGTGAATAAAGTGAACTATTCTAACTCCTATAGGCTTTTGGGAGGATATAATGCGTTCCACCACTCGGGCTGGTCTTTCAGCCATTTAGCGAACCATGCGTAAATCGTGTTATTCCACAATATTCGTTTGTCATAATCCAATATATGGTGATTTTCTCCTTCTACCTGGACAAACGCTGTAGGCTTACCCAATAATTTTAATGCGGTAAACATCTGGATGCTCTCTCCAATCGGAACATTCGTGTCTGCGGTTCCATGTAAGAACAAGATCGGGGTATTGATCTTGTCTGCGTTAAACAGCGGACTTTGTAAAGTGTACATATCCCGGGCATTCCATGGATAACTGTTAGCGCTAGCCAACGAGCTGTATGAATATCCCCAGTAACCTTCTCCCCAATAGCTGGTGATGTCGCTGATTCCCGCATGAGACATGGCCGCCGCGAATATATCTGTTTTTGTTTGTAGGTATTGAGTCATGAAACCTCCGTATGAAGCCCCCATGCAACCGATTTTCTTCGTGTTGACAAAAGGATGCTCCTCACAGAACTTTTTCGTGCCTTCGATGATCTCGTCAGCGGTAAGTTTACCCCATGCGTTGACATGGCGTGCGGAGAACTCTTGGCCGAATCCAGTCGCTCCACTGGGCTGTATGATGTAGACGATGTACCCTAAGCCGGCGTATACATGCGAAGGATAACGGCTTTCCATCACCCGGGCCGTAGGGGTTGTTCCTCCGTAATAATTCACGATCATCGGATATTTCTTGGTCGCATCAAAATGAGGAGGGAGATAGAAGCGGCCGTAAATCGTATCCCCTTGGGCGGAAACGAAATTCCAATCTTGCACTTCTCCTAAAGTGACGTCTCTCAAGATCTCTTTGGAGAGATCGATCAAGCAGGAAGAGGCGTCGTTTTTCAGGTTATAGGTATAAAGCCTTTGGGAATTGGAAGCGCTTAATCCGAAATAAACCATTTCGAAAGCTTGATTGGCGATGGAGTAATCGGAGATGACATCTTCCTTGGCTTGAAGTTGCTTAATCTTTCCGTTGGACGGGTTTAGACTATACATGCGAACACGGTCCTTATCTTTCGCCGTGATATAGATTTGTTTATCGAGGGCGTTCCACTCGTAGGAATCGACAGAGGGGGCAAAATCTTTCGTAAGCGGCTTTATACTTTTATCTGCTATATTGTATAGGAATAATTGCCCGTCGCTCGTATTCGATGTCTGTCCTTCTTTGATCTTTAATCCGATACCATCGAAAGCCTCTCCAGACGCGTCAACGAGTAATTGGGTGGCATCCGGGGAGAAAACGGCACGGCTTACGAATTTCTCACCTTTTATAAGGGTATCCACATGCATGGTTCGTAGATCCATCTTATATATATATGTACGTGAGAAAGGGCGCTCCGTTAAATTCGGTTCCCTGCGACTGAATAGCAGATAGTGGCCGTCTTGAGATATATCGTTGATGTAAGTAGAAGTATGTCCATAGGTGAGCCGTTGGAACAATCCGGTTCGCAGGTCATATTTATGGATAAACATACGGTTTCTCCATCCCGGTTGGCGATCATCCGGCACCAGTATCTCTTGGATCTCTTTTCGTTCTTGCGGTCCTTTCTCCCGTATGGAGAATAATAGATAGTCTTCGGTAGGCCCGAAGCTGAAAGAACCTTCAGGCAATTGGCTGGAAAGGATGTTCTCCTTTTTACTGGTAGGGTCTAAGGTCACCAATTCCGTGCCTTTCATCCCTTTCCGGGTGTAATAGGCCAGATTGCTTTTAGGCATCCAGCGTAAGCTCTGTCCGTTCTCAACTAATACGGAACCGGTAGCCTTGTCTAGTATCTGGGTAAATGAGGACTGCTTTCCGCCGGGATAGGTCTCTTGATAGGAGACGATAATGAATTTTCCATTCGGGGACAGGCTGGCGGATTGGATGCGTTTACCATCAAATACATCACTTAATGTATAACGTTTCTCCGGATTGACGGTCGCGGTTACCACCGCGTCTTTTTCCGGGTTGAATGAGGCTTTTAAGGCATTCTCTTTGTGGCTCTCAGATAAATATTTAATTACGATTTCATAGCGTCGCGGCTCCAAGGTCAACGAGGCTTCTCCTTGGGTTAGTTTTATGGGTTGTCCATCCACGTAGACTTCTAAAATCTCAGGGCCATTGATCCTTAAGGTGCCTTTTGTATAGCGGTCACTATTCAGGTAGAAGGAAACCAAATGTAGCGCGTAGGAAGAGGCCGAGGTTGGCAAGGTCAGCTCTCCGGAAGACGCCGCGTCAAGGGTTTGTCCGCTTTGGGAAAGGTTGCATAAAGGAACGGTCGTGTTCAATAGTTCCTTGTCAGAGAATCTCTTACTGTTTACATCCAAGCTATCTGCTAGGAAAGGCTTTTTCACCTCGTAAGGGCCGGCGTAATTATAATGTCGCACGACAACCTCATCCGCCCATAGTGAGCAACAGGAGCATAGGGCTGAAAGAATTAAGATGTTTTTGTTTATCATGATATTTGTTATTTAGTTTAAAATAAGAAAGCGAGATGGCAGGTATCTCTCAGCCATCTCGCTGTATCATTATCTTATAAGATTTCTATCTCATCTACGAACAAGAATGCGGGACTTCCGGCGCCACCGTGCCATTTTGGTAGTTTGCTGCTGTTGATGATAACCTCGACATAGCGGGCCTTTACCGGGGCGAAGGATATCTCTTGGGGATATAAACCGTCCTTGTCGTTTTGGGTTAGCTCCGGGATTTTCTTGGAAGCTACTTCCTTGAAATTCTTGCCATCGTCGGATACCTTTACGGTTACGGCGGAGGCTCCCATGATCCAATCGCCTTTCACCACATTCGTATTGAAAGATACCTTTTGGATTTCGGTTGGTTCCTTTAGATCGATCGTGGCGTCAAGGTCTTTTCCTTGGAAACCCAGCCAATGGCCGGTCTTGTAATTACTACCTCCACGTAAGCCGTCTACCAATACCTGTGCCCCGTTGAAAACGTATCCTTTGCTGGGTTGCTCTTTCAAGGTGATGGGCTTCATCGTCGCTTTATTGAAGAAGATATCTTCTGAGAAGATGCGGCTCGTACCGTTCGGACGGACAACGATCGCCTTGAATTCGCAATCTTGGTTGATCTGTACCGGGCCTTCATACTTGATGCTGGCGATCGTAGGATCGCTACCGTCTACCGTATAATAGATATCTCCTTCACCCAACTTCGTCAAGGCAATGTCGAGTGTTCCGTTCTCCGTATTGGTGGTCAGGGAGGCGTTAATATCGAAGATATGCTTTCCGTAATTATATCCCAAGCGATCGTAAAGTTGTGTCATGCGGGCCACACGGGGCAGGAACGTCTGATAATCTTTCTTGGACGGATCGCTCCACTGGATATCGGCTACGGCGTCGATACGGGGCATGATCATGTATTCTACCTGTGAGAAGGTCGGGATATATTCCGTCCAGAGGTTGGCTTGCGCCCCGATCACGTACTTCTGGTCTTCAGGAGAGATACCGGCTGTCGGCTCAAAAGAATATACTTTCTCTAACGGCAAGTAACCACCGATAGCATCGGGCTCAAGATCCGTATCCGCTGATTGATAGTAATCCATATATACATATGTATTCGGTGTCATGACCACGTTATGCTTTTGCTTGGCGGCCTCGATACCTCCATCCATGCCTCTCCAGCTCATTACCGTGGCATTCGGGGCCAAGCCTCCTTCTAGGATCTCGTCCCAGCCGATGATATGGCGTCCTTTGCTCTCCACGAATTTCTCCATGCGGGAGATCACGTAGCTTTGCAAATATTCCTCGGCGGAATGTTTCTTGTCCCCCTTGATACCTTCCGCCTTGATGCGAGCTTGGCATTTCGGGCATTTCTCCCAACGTACCTTCGGGCACTCATCACCGCCTACATGGATATATTCGGACGGGAAAAGATCGATGACCTCGCTCAATACGTCTTCTAGGAATTGCATGGATTTCTCGTTTCCGGCGCAGATCACGTCGTCGGCTACTCCCCATTGGCCCCATACGTCATAAGGGCCCCCGGTGCATCCCAGTTCCGGGTAAGTAGCCAAGGCTGCCAATTGATGTCCCGGCATATCGATTTCCGGGATGATCGTGATATGGCGTTCGGCGGCATAGTTGATGACATCGCGAATCTGGTCTTGTGTATAGAAGCCCCCGTATTCTTTTCCGTCATATGTTCCGGAGTTATGGCCGATCACGGTTTCCTTACGTTTAGATCCGATCTGTGTCAATTCCGGATATTTCTTGATCTCGATACGCCAACCTTGGTCATCGGACAGATGCCAGTGGAACGTATTTTGGTTGTGCAAGGCAAGGATATCGAGATACGTTTTTACCGAATCCACGGGGAAGAAATGGCGGCTGACATCCAGCATCATGCCTCTATAGGCAAAACGGGGATAGTCGTTGATGGTAGCTGCCGGTAATTCTACGTTCATCCCTTGGGCCGTGGCCGGGATCGATTTACGTAATGTCTGGATACCATAAAATACGCCGGCATCCGTGCTTCCCGCGATCCGTATCCCGTTATCGCTGACGCTCAGTTGGTATCCTTCCGGATTTTGGATGCTTTGGTCGATGACGAGGCTGATCCCCTTACCGGGCTGGCCGGTAGCGGTCGCTAATTCATAGCCCGTGATTTCCTGGATATAAGAAGCGAGGAACCGGGCGTTCCTCTTCATCTTGTCATTGCCCTCCGGATAAGATATCTTCGTGGATGGACTCAGGACGAAGGGGGCTCCGTTCGTCAATGTTACTTCTTGTGGCAAAGGCACTACTCCGTAATCTCCTTTTACGGCCTTACCACCGGAGCAAGCGATCATTCCCGCGCAAAATGCCAGGACGAGCGCTAGTTTGCTTAGGCTGTTCATGTGTTTAGAGTTTAGAATGTAAAACAATAATTGATTCAGTATCACCGCCCAAAGATAAAAAGAATTAGCCGTTTTATCTAATGCTTTTACATTTTTGTCTTCTTAAGGGGTATTTCCTTGTCTTTTTTGTAATAGGTATTCACGCGTTTTACGGTCGTGCAGCGGATGTAAGCGTCGTGGCAATAAATGATCGCTTGCCCTTCCCTGGCGGCTTCCTCCAGCATGCGCAGTTTCTCGTTATAAGAAGTGACCGGATAGGTGTCGTAAGCCGAGATCCATTCCGGAGATACGCTGGCCACAAGGGGGATAACATCCCCGGCAAAGACAAAGGTCCGGTCCTCCGTATGGATATAGGGAACAATTTGTCCCGGAGTATGCCCATCGTACAGGCGTAGCTCTATAGTGGGGCAAATCGATGTGTCGGAATCTAGCAGCCGTAAGGAATTAGCATCCGCGACGGCTTGCATATTCTCGATGAAATAGGAATCTCTCTCCAAAGCGTTCGGATGAAGGAAATTCTCCCATTGCTTGCGGCTAACCCAGTGGTTCGCGTTTGGGAATGAGAGAAATAAATGTCCGGTAGATTCATCCTTTTGCGTGGTATAACCGCAATGATCGAAATGGAGATGGGTGAGGACAACATCCGTGATTTCCTCCGGTTGAATTCCCCGGTTTCGTAGTTCCGTGCCGAGGTCTACCAAGTTGAAGAAGCGGTAATAACTTAGTTGTTTTAAGTGTTTATTTCCCGCTCCGTTATCTACTAGGACGATGCGTCCGTCATCTGTTTTTATGACAAGGCTACGCATGGCGAGCACGCAACCATTTGTCTCGTCGCTCGGATAGCGACGGCTCCAAGCGCTTTTAGGAATGGCCCCGAACATGGCGCCTCCGTCGGCGTAGAAGTAGCCGGTATCGATGATTTGTAGTTTCATGGTTTCTGCATTCTTTCTTTGGGGGAGTAAAGGTATGTTTTTTATCATACTCAATAGTATAATAAATGTAAAAACGGCTGGTCTAAACGATCGTTTAGACCAGCCGTTTTTCGCGCAAAGGCACGCTATTTCTTAACATTTTATTTATAGCCTGATATGCCATTTAATCCCCTGATGTTAAAATATATGGGCTAAAAAGATGTTTAGGTAAATATTGTATAATTAAAAGAAATGATTACCTTTGCGAACGACTAGTCTAAACGATGGTTTAAGCTAGTCATTTTCAGTGAAAACACTAAGAATATTATATAAAGGAGAAATATCACGTGTTTGATTTTTTTGTTAATCTCAATTAATAATAAACCATTAAGAAAATGGAGAAAAGTAGTAAGACATGCAAGCAATTATGCTTAGGCTTGCTCAAGCCAAGCGTTATGTTGCTTACCACGGGATTCCTGTCTATGGCTTTTAGCCCGGCCTTGGCCTCGGTTGAGCCGACGGTCGGCCACGGGCTGAAGATGGAATCGGTAACCCAGAAAGGTAAGACAGTCACGGTTAAGGTTTCAGATTCTATGGGTGAGTTGATCGGCGCGAACGTGCTGGTCAAGGGAACGACCATTGGTAACGTTACGGACATGAGCGGAGTAGTCGTATTGCAAGACGTGCCCGTAGGAGCCATCCTCGAGGTGTCTTATATCGGCTACCTCACGAAAGAGGTGCCGGTAGGCAGCGGCAGCCTTATCAACGTGACCCTGGAGGAAGACTCGCAGAAGCTGGACGAGGTAGTCGTAGTGGGTTACGGTACGATGGAGAAGAAACAGGTGACGAGTGCCGTTACCTCTATCAAGGCGGACGACTTGATGGTCGGTGTGAGTGGTTCGGATATCTCTACCGCCTTGCAAGGTAAGATCGGCGGTTTGGTGATGAACAACTTGGGTAGTGCCAACGCTACCACCACCTTCCAGCTGCGCGGTATGACATCCATCAACTCCGGTAAGTCTCCGCTGATCGTCATCGACGGTTTCCCCGGCGGCGATATCCGCTCGCTTACGCAAGAGGATATCAAGTCTATCGACGTGCTGAAGGACGGTTCCGCCGGAGCTATCTACGGTACACGCGCCGCTTCCGGCGTGATCTTGATCACCACGAAGAGCGGCTCCAACACCGACGGCAAGGTGAAGCTAACCTATAGCACCGAGTTTTCCAAGAAGCAGAACTACAACGCCCCCGAGATGCTGAGCGGACGGGAGTACGCGCAGCACAATATCGGTACCGATTACGGCTCGGACGTGGACTGGTGGGACGAGATGATCAATCACGACAACTTCTCGCAGAAGCACCACCTGGCCCTCGAGCTGGGTACGGAGAAGGCGCAGGTATATACCTCTTTCTTCTACGAGAAAAACGAGGGTATCGCCATCAACGATAGCCGTCAGGACTACGGTGGACGTATCAACGCCAACTTCAAGCTCTTCGACGACTGGTTGGAGGTGCGCCCCTCCGTGGATTACCGCCAGGCTGCCCGCAACAATAACTTCCCGAACTTCCAGCAGGCCATGCGTAACAACCCCACGCGCTCGCCGTACGACGCGGACAGCGAGACGGGATACAACGTCTGGACCAACGAGTCGCTGGATTACAACGTGGTGGCCGACTCTTACTTGCGCGACTATTACGGCCTCGACAAGTGGTTCAAGCCGGAGGTTACCTTGAAGCTGAACGTGAAGCCCGTGTCCGGCCTCTCCTTCCAACAGGTGTTGGGCTATGAGAACCGCCAGTGGGAGAACCATACGTATAACCCGAGCACGCACCGCGACGAGATCGAGAACTCCCGCAAGGGAACCGCTTACCTGGGCTTCAGCAAGACGGAGAACATCACCTCCGAGGGCTATTTCACTTACCTGAAAGAGTTCAAGGGCGGTCATAACATCAACGCGACGGCCGGTTACTCCTATTTCGAGCGGAACGGCGAGGGCTTCAACATGACCAACTATAACTTCTCCGTAGACGGTATCAAGTATTGGGACATGAACCAGGGCTCTTACCTGCGCGACGGAAAGGCGGCCATGAGCTCCAGCAAGGACATCTCCGAGAAGCTCTTCTCCGTGTTCGGTCGTGTGAACTACTCTTACAATGACAAGTACATGGCCTCGGCATCCATCCGCCACGAGGGATCCTCGAAGTTCGCCGCCGATAACCGCTGGGCTAACTTCTGGTCTGTGACAGCCGGTTGGCGTATCTCCAACGAGGAGTTCATGAAGGAGATCGACTGGATCCAGGACTTGAAGGTACGTTTCGGTTATGGTGTGACGGGTAACAATGATTTCGACGCTTCCTATATGGCCAACCTGCTGGGTTCCGACACAAACTGGATGTTGCCCAACGGCGTATGGGCCTATTCCTACGGAAAGACACAGAACGTGAACGCCAACCTCGGTTGGGAGCAGAAGAAAGAATGGGACTTGGGTGTGGACTACTCCTTCTTCGACGGACGGCTGTACGGTAAGTTCGACTACTATCGCCGTAAGATCGATAACCTGCTCTATAGCGTGAAGGTGCCGCAGCCGCCTTACACGATCGGCTCGCAATACCAGAACATCGGCTCGATGGAGAGCAAGGGATGGGAGTTCGAGGTAGGCGGCGATATCATCCGCACGAAGGACTTCACTTGGACCTCCAGCATCAACATGAGCCATAACACAGGCAAGATCCTTACGTTGTGGGGCAACAATACCTACTACAACGGCAACGGTTTCGTGGCTCCGGGTACGCCGGGCGACGCCGCCCGCATGGAAGAGGGATCCACGATCGGCTCCTTCTACCTGTGGAAGTTCGCCGGATTCGACGACGACGGCAACTTCTTGCTCTACAACAAGGACGGCGAGGTGATCCCCGCGTCCGACAAGAGCGAGAACGACAAGCAGTATATGGGCAACTACACGCCTAAATTGATCTTGGCATGGAACAATACCTTGTCTTACAAGAACTTCGACCTGGGTATCAACATGCGTAGCTGGATCGACTTCGATGTGTACAACACGATCAACATGTATTACGGCATCCAAGGCCGCGGTAATACGAACGTGCTGAAAGACGCTTACGGCAAGTTCAGCCATATCAAGGGCGAGAAGCAGATCTGCGACTACTACCTGGAGGACGGTACCTTCTTGAAGATCGACGCGATCACGCTGGGATATACGCTCCCTATGAAGAAGTACACGAAGAACTTGGTGGATCGTATCCGTATCTACGCCACGGTGGGTAACGTATGCACGATCACCGGTTATAGCGGTATGAATCCGGAGGTAGATATCGCCGGTTGGGATAAGGGTACGGAGAAGTTTTGGGATACGGACTATTTCTATCCGTTGACGCGTACATATACGCTAGGCTTGCAGTTTAATTTCTAAATCAGTTGTCTAAAAATGAAAAATATATTTAAATCACTATTGATGGGTGTGGCTTGCCTCGCGGCGGCTACCTCTTGTAACGTGGATCCCGAGTTCTACTCGCAGGTCGTACCGGAAACGTTCTATAGTTCGCAGGACGCTGTCTGGCAACGTTTCAATCGTTCTTTCACGCACTGGCGTTGGTATGTGGGACAAGATGATCCCCGCTGGGCCTTGCAGGAGTTGGGCACGGACGAGTATGTGCTGCCGACACGCGGAAGCGACTGGTTCGACGGTGCTAACTACCAGAAGTTCCATCACCATGAGTATACGGAGGATATGACGCGTATCGAGACTGGATGGACTAACTTCGCCATGGGCGTGGCATTGGCCTGGGACGCGGTGGAAGACCTGAACGAGGTGGATTTCGACAAGCTGGGCTTCGAGCCGGGTACGAAGGAATCCATGATCGCCCAGCAGACTGCCCTGGCGGCTTCCCTTTACCTGGATGGCTTGGACTTCTTCGGAGGCGTGGCCTTGTACACGACGACCAAGAGCGAGGTGAGAGGACGCTCTACCGACGTGGAGACGTTCCACTTCATCGACTCCTTGCTGGACGTGGCTATCCCTAACCTGCCGATCAAGACGGAGATGGGCAAGATGGAGACCGGCTCTATCAACCGCGCGGCTGCCGCTATGACGAAGGCCCGCCTGTATTTCAACGCGAAGTCTTATATCGGCAAGGAGATGTACGCCGAGGCGGCACAGATCTGCCAGGATATTCTGGATGGCAAGTATGGCGCGTACGAGCTGGATGCCGACTGGACTACCACGTTCGGCTTCAGCAACGAGTTCAGCCATGAGATCATCTGGTCCGTTCCTTCCCAGAACTCCCAGACGGAGACGGATGGCGGCTATTGGACATGGCAGGTGCCTTACAACTATAAGAACTACTTGGGTGGATTGGAAGGTTCCGGATCTAATAACGGTATCGGTCTGACCCCGGGCCTGGATCCGACCGGCAAGCCTTATACGTATAAGTTGGGTAGCCCTTACCGGAAGTTCCACGACAAGGATATCCGTAAGCAACCGTATGTGTACGAGGGTAACGGTAAGTATCGCGGTATGTTTATCGTGGGCAAGTTGGTGAATCCGTTGAATCCGGACTGGGTTTGTACGGGTAGCCGCGAGTATGCCGACCAGCCGCTTACGGTGGTAGACCAGGTGGCCTACTTCGCGAAGGTAGGTACGGAATATGCCTCCGTGGCCGATCTGCCTTCTACGATCGCTACGGCCGAGGAGAACTCTTGCGTGCGCTTGATGAAGCGTTGCCCGCGCCCGAACCAGGAGGAGTATAAGCTGAAGGGTAATCCGGACGTGCCGGTGATCCGTTTGGCGGAGGTGTATTATACCTTGGCGGAGTGTAAGATGCGTGCGGGTGATAAGCAGGGTGCGGCTAACTTGATCAATACGGTGCGCAAGCGTTACTTCCCCGAGGGAGACCCGGATCCGGTGACCGCTTCCAACTTGGACAAGTATCGTATGCTGGACGAGTGGATGATGGAGTTCTTGGGCGAGGGCCGTCGCCGTACGGACTTGGTACGTTGGGATGCTTACGTCACCGAGGACTGGTGGGATCATAAGGCCACCAACAATAAGAACCTGAACCGTTTCCCGATCCACTACAGCTTGATCGGAGCCAATAACTTATTGGAGCAGAACCCGGGATATTAATTGTTCGTAGGGTTTGATACTACGGTAAGCCCTTGGTGAGCCGTGGTCTGATAATAGGAAATCAGTCCTGACTTGGTGCGATGATTCTCTCATCGTGTCCGAGTCGGGACTGGTTGTTTTATGCCCCCTTGAAAAAGTGTCTTAAGTTCGAGTATTGAAATCATACAGACTTATTTTGTACAGGTAAAAAGGAATATCTATCTTTGTTCATGGTAAGTATATCTAAACGATCGTTATGAGTCAGACAATTTATCCTATCGGCATACAGAACTTTGAGAAGATCCGTAAAGACGGTTATCTCTATATTGATAAGACAGCTTTGATTTATCAGTTGGCTAAGACCGGAAGTTACTATTTCTTGAGTCGTCCGCGGCGTTTCGGCAAGAGTCTCTTGCTATCTACGTTGGAGGCCTATTTCCAAGGGAAGAGGGAGCTGTTCGAGGGGTTGGCGATGGAACGGTTGGAGAAAGACTGGGAGGTATATCCGATCTTGCATTTGGACTTGAATGCTCGTCATTATAAAGATACTGCCGCTCTGACTAGTATCTTGAATGAGTTCTTGGAGAAATGGGAGGCTTTATATGGAACGGAGAAACAGGATCGTGCCTTGGAGGAACGTTTCAGTTTTGTGATAGAACAGGCTTACCGCCAGACCGGGCATCGCGTGGTGATATTGATTGACGAGTACGACAAGCCTTTGCTGCAAAACCTGCACGATGAAAAGACGCAAACGCAATTGCGGAATATGTTGAAGCCTTTCTACGGCGTGTTAAAGACGATGGATAGAGCCATTCGTTTCGCTTTGTTGACAGGGGTGACGAAGTTTGGTAAGGTAAGCGTGTTCAGCGATTTGAATAACCTTATGGATATCTCGATGGACAATCGCTACGTCGAGATATGTGGCATCACGGAGAAAGAGATACATGCCTACCTAGAAGAGGAGTTGAAGGAGCTGGCTGAGACACAGGAACTGGATTATGAGGAAACCAGCCAGAAACTCAAGGAGCGCTATGACGGATACCATTTTACCGCCAAGTCTGCGGGAATATACAATCCCTTTAGCCTATTGAATACCTTCGCCAAGATGGAGTTCGGAGATTATTGGTTCGAGACCGGTACGCCCTCTTACCTCGTTGAATTACTCAAGCATACCCATTACGACCTTTACGAGATGGCGAACACGGAGACTGATGCGGATGTGTTGAACAGTATCGATGCTGCCTCGAAAAATCCCGTTCCCGTAATCTACCAGAGTGGTTACTTGACGATCAAGGATTACGATCCTGAATTTGGTATCTACCGGCTAGGTTTCCCGAACCGGGAAGTGGAAGAAGGTTTCGTGAAATATCTCCTTCCATTTTACACGAGTGTTAGTGCGCCCAAGACCCCTTTCGAGATCGGGCAATTCGTACGAGAGATACGCTCCGGTGATTACGATGCGTTCTTCCGCCGTTTACAAAGCTTCTTCGCTGATACACCCTATGAGGTGATCGCCGGCCAGAAGCCGGAGCGTGATACGGAGTTGCATTACCGGAACGTGCTTTTTATCGTATTTAAGTTGGTTGGACTTTATACGCAGGTGGAATATCATACCTCACAAGGGCGTATTGATCTCGTTCTGAAGACCGATCGCTATATCTACGTGATGGAATTCAAGCTGAACGGCACCGCCGAGGAGGCGTTGCGCCAGATAGAGGAGAGACCGTATGCGCTTCCCTTTGCGAGTGATCCACGGCAAGTTTTTAAGATCGGCGTGAACTTCTCCTCTGTGACCCGTAACATCGAGCGATGGTTGGTGGAATAATAATCTATTAAGTATATGAACTGGAAACAAACACTTTTCTGGTCTTTTTCGACAGCTGCTATTTTTTATTATTTCCTGCTTTTTGGCGTGTTTGTGTTTGTCGGTCAGGAGGAGATGCAATTGTTTATACCTGAGTGGTGGTATATCCGGGAGTTCCTTTTTCAGCCGGGAGGATTTTGCGCTGTCGCCGGGCAATGGATCATTCAATACTACCGGCAGCCTATGTCGGCGGTGGTTCTCCATACGGTTTTACTCGTTGGTTGCGGGTTTATGGTCTATAGGATCTTGCGTTGTTTTTCTGACAAGACCTACCTGCTGTTCCTCTCTTTATTGCCGGTCCTGTATCTGGTTAAGATGAGTATTCATGGGGAGTATTTGGTGGACGGGACGGTTGGCGTGGTTTTGATGCTTTTAGCTTTGTCGGTCTCGCTAAAGGTGCGGCGGGCGGGTTCTATTGCCGGATACGGAATTGCCTCTACACTTTTTTTATGTGGGCTGACCGGGCTTCTTTCGGTCTGTTACGCTTTCTTATATACGCTGTTAGCCTTACTCCGCTACAAAACGTCGCGGCAAAGATTGGCCGCCGCTGCCTGCTTGATCCCAGCGCTTTTTATCTATTTGTTTAGCGGATGGTTAGGGATTCCTGTACCTTTGTCTGATGGATGGATGCCGGAAGCCTATCTGGAGATACAGCGATTACCTCATTATTATATGTATCGTGTATGGACTTTCTTTACCCTTTCGATTGTCGGTGTTGCTTTATTTGCTCGCTTTGTTCCGGTGATTGGCGAGAAGAGTAAATGGATGGATCGGGTAGCCCTTGTTGTTTGTCTGATCACGGCGCTGGTATCCATCCGGTTTTGCCTGCCGGAACCTTGGCATGCGCAACGCATGATGCTTGACGAGCTCTCTTTCTTAGCCCGGGAGAGGCAATGGGACGCCATTATTGATAAGTACCGGGGAAAGCAGATCTATAATTATGTTAGCTTAAACTATTTGAATATGTCGTTGGCCCATAAGGGAGAATTGGCCGACCGGATGTTTACTTTCGATCAGAAAGGAACGAAAAGCTTATGTGCCGATTGGAATCAGACCTTTTACATGGATCGTTTATTGAGCGATGTTCATTTTCTTGTTGGCGATGTCTCTTTGTCTGAAAGCTTTGCGATGGACGGATTTACGCAAGCCAAACGTAAAGGGAGTGCCCGCATGATGCAACGTTTCGTGCAAGTTTGTCTGATTAGGGGTGAGGTGGCGCTGGCCAAGAAATATTTGGACTTGCTTGCCGCTATGCCATTCTATAAAGATTGGGCTTGCCGTTATGCTACCTATCTGGTACATCCGGAATTAATGGATAAAGATCCGGAGTTGAGTGACAAATATATGCCTGTTGAGAAAAGGGATCGACTGAGTTTGTCCGTACCTGTCGATTCCTTATGGAGTGGATACAATCTTCCGGATCATCGGATCGGTTGGGAATACCGGGGATGTTATTATTTGTTGGGTAAGAAGCTGGATGCATTTGGCCGATTCTTGGAAGAGACACCTTTCATGAAGGGGGAACCGATACCCCGGCATTTCCAAGAAGCCGGATTGTTGTTGGCGGACAAAGACAGTATATCGCTTTCCTCCTATTCCATACAGCCGGAGATCGTAGATCGATACCGGGAATTCAAGCAGGTTTTGGGACGATCTGCCAACCAAGTGGATGTGTCCTCGATGTATCGACAATTTGGAGATACCTATTGGTATTATTACTATTTCAAGATCTTTAAAGGAGAAGAATAATGAAGCGATTATCTATCTGTTGGATTATAGGTTGTCTTTTGGGACTTGTGGCTTGTAGACCGGAAGTTCCTGCGCAAGCGGAACAAGGAGAAACTGACGTGTTTCCGGATTACAGGGAAGTTACTGTACCGGTCAATATGGCCCCTCCCAATTTCAAGTTGGTTGATCAACAGCTACAGGGGATAACTCGGTTGAAAACTATGAATAGGGAGTTGATAATCGCAGCCGATCATGGTGTTTTCAACCTGCCGGAAACGGATTGGAAGGTCTTATCGCAGGACGCACAAGGAAAACAAATAGATGTGACGGTTTATTTTCGAGAACCTCAAAGTGATTGGAAACAAATGAGTTTCTCTATCTATGTGTCAAGAGATTCCGTTGACGCTTATTTGGTGTATCGCCGTATTTTTCCCGGATATCGGATGTGGAACGAGATGGGGATTTATCAACGATGTGTTGAAAACTATGTTGAAAAGTCTATTCTTGATAACCAATCGACAAATAATAGTTGTATGAACTGCCATGCCTTTTGTGAGCGACAAGGGGAACAAATGCTTTTTCATCAGCGGGGTTCTCATAATGGGACTTACTTGATTGATCATCGGCAGGTAAAGACGATTGCGTTGGAACGGGACGGTAAGCCGGCTTCGTTCGTTTATCCGTATTGGCATCCATCCGGCCGGTATGTCGCTTTTTCTACCAATGAGACCCACCAAGACTTCCATCTTTCCGATGAGAATCGGATTGAGGTATATGACGTGGAATCGGACGTGCTGATCTATGACACGGAGAAGGAGAGGGTATTCAGTTCGCCATTATTGGCTTCCATGGCGTGTTATGAGACTTTTCCCACTTTTACTCCGGATGGTAACTATCTGCTGTTCTGTTCGGCGGATTCTGTCTGTATGCCGGAAAATTATCGGGATGTCCGGTATAACCTGCTACGAGTCGCTTTTGATCCGGAAGACGGTTCGATTGGAACCCAAGTGGATACCTTATATAATGCGAGGGAAGCGGGCCGGAGTGTTAAGTTCCCGAGAGTCTCTCCGGATGGGAAGCGTCTACTTTATACGGTGTCCGATTATGGCAATTTCTCTATTTGGCATAAGGATGCGGATTTGCATATGCTGGATCTGTCTACCGGGGCAATCGATTCTTTGCCGGAAGTGAATAGCCCGGATGTAGAGAGCTATCATTCTTGGAGCGGCAATAGTCGTTGGTTTGTCTTTTCCAGCCGCCGGGACGATGGGCTTTTCACACGCCCGTATTTGGTACATGTGAATGAGCGGGGGCAGTGCGGTAAACCTTTCTTGTTACCGCAAGCGTCTCCGGATTATTATGAATGCTCCCTGTTCTCGTTTAATGTTCCGGAATTTATACATACTCCGGTTATAATCTCGAAGGAAAGGCTGGTCGAGGCTTCACGAAAAGAAGACACTACGACCATTAAACATATCGAGGGCATCTAATTTTTCACTTCTTTGTGCCGAAGGTATTTATAAAAGTCGTACTTTTGCGCTAAAATCAAAACGATGCGAAAAGTTCATTTGATCTCCGTAACCGAACCTTTGGTTTTAGATCTAGCCCTAGCACTTCGAGAAAAAGGATATGAGGTAAGCGCTTCCGGTTGTGGTCTGACTGAAGAGATGATAGGAAGACTTCATAACGCGGGCTGTACCTGTTATGGGGATGGGTGGTTTCCGGAGAAATTAATAAAAGATATTCACTCGGTGGTTTTGGGTGCTAAAGTAAAGCAAGATAACCCGGAATTATTGCGTGCGAAGGAATTGGGGATGTTAATCCAATCCATTCCGGAATTTATATTTCAACGGACTCGGTCGAAAACTCGGGTTGTTGTGGCGGGTAGTCGTGGAAAGAAGACAATTATTTCCATGATGGTCTGTGCGTTGCGCCGGCAAAAGTTGGCGTTCGACTATGCGTTGACTAGCAAGGTGGACTCGCTTCCGAATCGGGTACATTTGAGTTATGAGGCACGTATCGCTTTGATCGAAGGAGATGAGCATATCACCTCTGCCTTGGACAAGCGTTTCCAATTGGAATTCTATCGTCCGCATATCGCCATCCTGACGAATTTATCTTGGTCTACCGAGACGGATCATGCGACTCCGGAGGCCTATTTATCCACTTATCAATCTTTCTCCGTTTCTATTGAGCGGGAAGGGAAATTGATTTATTTTGGAGGTGATGATACTGTCAGTCAGTTGGCAGGGGACGTTCGGAGCGATATCACCGCTATCCCTTTTGAGGAACATCCGGTCGTGGAGAAAGACGGGCAGACTTTTCTGCATACTCGCTACGGAGACTATCCGGTACGGATTCCCAATCGCTATTTCTTGATCAATCTGAATGCGGCACGTTTGGCTTGCCGGCAGTTAGGCGTTAAAGACGCGGATTTTTATCAAGCGTTATCGGAATATAGTTTATCTTTGCCGATATGATAATAGCTAGACAAAAAAGAAAAGAGAATATCGCTGAATATCTGCTTTATATGTGGCAGGTTGAGGACTTGATCCGGGCGAATAAGTTCGATATGGATTCGATCAACCGCACGGTGATCGCCCATTACGACCAGCCCGAGGAGGTGAAGAAGGAAATCGCTCAATGGTACGAGGAATTGATCGAGATGATGCGTAGCGAAGGGGTGATGGAGAAAGGTCATATCCAATTGAACAAGAATGTGATTATTACTTTGACCGATTTGCATCTCCGTCTTTTGAAATCTCCGAAAGAGATGGTTTATAGCGCGGCTTATTATAAGACGCTTCCTTATATCGTACAGCTCCGGGCTAAATCGGGTGGAGAGGATCTGCCGGAGTTGGAAACTTGTTTCGCCGCCGTATATGGCTATCTGCTTTTGCGTATGCAAGGGAAAGAGGTGAGTGCGGAGACGTTAGAGGGCATTAAACAAATCAGTTCCTTCTTGGCGTTGCTCGCTGAGAAATATAGGGAAGATATGAAAGGGGAACTTAAACTAGAGGATTAATAATAGATATAGACATGAAGACAGTTTTGGTAACCGGAGCGAACGGTCAATTGGGAAGTTCTATCCACGCTCGTATCAGCCAGTATCCCGGCTATAATTTTCTTTTTACGGATATAGATACGTTGGATATTTGCGACAAGGAGGCCGTCCGGAAATATGTCTTGGAAAATGATGTTCAATATGTCATGAATTGCGCCGCTTATACAGCGGTGGATAAAGCGGAGGAGCATGAGGATTTGTGTATGCGCATCAACCGGGATGCGGTACGGAACTTAGGTGAGGCCGCTCATGCCGTAGGTGCGAAGGTGATTCATGTATCTACCGATTATGTGTTCGATGGAACGAGTTGCCGTCCTTATCTGGAAAGCGATGCGACTTGTCCTGTTTCCGTATATGGACGTACGAAACTGGCGGGAGAGCAGGCCTTGATGGAGGTGTGTCCGGATTCCGTGATTATCCGTACGGCTTGGTTGTATTCCGAGTATGGAAACAATTTTATGAAGACGGTATTGCGTTTGGGAAAGGAGCGGGATGAGTTGCGTTTCATATTCGACCAAGTGGGTACGCCTACTTATGCCGGAGATTTAGCGGTCGCTATGCTTACCGTGCTGGAACGTGCCGAGGCGGGTAAATTTATACCGGGTATCTATCATTTCTCGGACGAGGGGGTGTGTAGCTGGTATGATTTTACGGTAAAGATCTTGCAAATAGCAGGTATGAATAACCGGGTGATACCCATAGAGACCAAGGATTATCCGACACCGGCCAGTCGGCCGCATTATAGCGTATTGAATAAAGGTAAGATAAAAAGCACGTACAGACTGACGATTCCCCATTGGGAGACTAGCTTGGCCTACTGCATGAATAACAAAGTGTAACTGATAACAATATATACATATAAAATAGAATGAGCCAGTATTCAGAAGAGATTGAAAGAAGAAGAACGTTTGCCATAATCAGCCACCCGGATGCCGGTAAGACTACGCTTACCGAGAAATTATTGTTATTTGGTGGCGCTATCCATGTAGCGGGAGCGGTGAAGTCTAATAAAATCAAGAAGACTGCCACGTCCGACTGGATGGAGATTGAGAAGCAACGCGGTATCTCCGTAGCTACCTCCGTAATGGCTTTTGATTATTCCGATCATAAGATTAATATCTTGGATACACCGGGCCACCAAGATTTCGCCGAGGATACGTTCCGTACCTTGACGGCGGTGGATAGCGTTATTATCGTAATCGATATCGCCAAGGGCGTGGAGGCGCAGACTCGTAAGTTGATGGAGGTTTGCCGTATGCGTAAGACTCCGGTGATCGTTTTTGTCAACAAGATGGACCGTGATGGTAAAGATCCTTTTGATTTGCTGGATGAGATAGAAGAAGAATTACAGATAAAGGTACGCCCATTGAGCTGGCCGATCGATATGGGACAACGTTTCCGGGGCGTATACAATATTTTTGAGCAGAAACTGAACCTATATACCCCGAGTAAGCAATATGTGACGGAGAATGTGGAATTCAAGGATATCACTAGTCCGGATCTCGAGACTTATATTGATCCTACGCAAGCTGCGAAGCTTCGTGAGGATATAGAGTTGATAGAGGGGGTTTATCCCGAATTTGATGTGAATACGTATTTGGATGGGGATATCGCTCCGGTATTCTTTGGTTCCGCTCTGAATAACTTCGGTGTGAAAGAGCTATTGGATTGCTTTATTCGTATCGCTCCCTCGCCACGTCCGATCCATGCGGTAGAGCGTGTGGTAGACCCGAATGAGGATAATTTCACCGGCTTCATTTTCAAGATCCATGCGAATATGGACCCGAACCATCGCAGTTGTATCGCTTTTGTGAAGATTTGTTCCGGTCGTTTTGAGCGTAACGCGAACTATAAGCATGTACGCTTCGGTAAGATGATGCGTTTCAGTAGCCCGACGGCTTTCATGGCTCAGAAGAAAGAAGTGGTGGATGAGGCGTTCGCGGGTGATATTATCGGTTTGCCGGATACCGGGAATTTTAAGATAGGGGATACGTTGACTTCCGGAGAGGAATTGCATTTCAAGGGATTGCCGAGCTTCTCTCCCGAAATGTTCAAATATATAGAGAACGCCGATCCGATGAAGGCAAAGCAATTGAACAAAGGTATCGAGCAATTGATGGACGAGGGTGTCGCCCAGTTGTTTACCAATCAATTCAATGGCCGGAAGATTATCGGTACCGTGGGACAATTGCAGTTTGAGGTTATTCAATACCGCCTGTTGCATGAGTATGCCGCTCAATGTAAATGGGAGCCGATCAGCCTATATAAGGCTTGCTGGATCGAGAGTGATAACCAAGAGGCATTGGAGAATTTCAAGAAACGTAAGGCGCAATATATGGCGTTGGATAAGGAAGGCCGTGATGTTTATTTAGCGGATTCCAGCTATGTATTGATGATGGCCCAACAGGATTTTCCGGATATTAAGTTCCATTTTACATCAGAGTTCTAATATGAAAAGTCAATTCTCCATTTTTTGTTTACTTGTTAATATCTTGTTGATAAGTTGTGAACAGGCTCCCCAATACTATGAGGTATCCGGAAGGCTTCATACACCTTATCATATTAAGTTTGAGCATACTAAACCATTGGATAAGGAGATTGACGAGCAGTTGAAATATTTCTACCACCTGTTTAATGCTTTTGATTCTACTTCGGTAATCAGTCAGGTAAACCAGAACCGTGACATACGGGTAGATACGCTCTTCCAAAAAGTCTTTAAGAAGGCGCTTGAAGTGTCTACTGAGACAAATGGGGCCTACGACGTGACTTGCGCCCCGTTGATCAACCTTTGGGGGTTTGGCTTCAGCCGGAAGGATAGCGTAACCCCTGCTCATATCGACAGTGTCCGTCAGTTTATCGGTTTTCAGAAAGTTCGTTTAGAAGGGGATCGCATCGTGAAGGACGATCCTCGCTTGATGATGAACTTTTCTTCTTTGGCGGATGGAACGGTTTGCGATATGATAGCCCAAATGCTGGAGAAGAAAGGGGTCCGTAATTATTTGGTGGAGTTTGGTGGCGAGATGCGTGTGAAAGGTGTGAATCCCTCGGGCATGGATTGGCGCTTAGGGATCACGAAGCCTACGGATGACGCTGCCGGCATGAATCAAGAACTCGAGCAGATCGTTAGCTTCCCTAAACCGTTAGGAATGGCTACATCAGGTAATTACCGTAATTTTTATATAAAGGATGGACGTAAATACGCCCATACGATCGACCCTCGTGAAGGTTGCCCTGTACAGCGGGATATCCTTAGCGCTACGATCGTCGCTCCGGATGCCATGACCGCTGATGCGTATGCTACCGCATTTATGGTCTTAGGCTCGGAGGAGGCTAAATCCTTATGCGCTAAAGTGCCCGGCCTTGACTATTTTATTATTTGTTCCGATTCGATAGGAGACGGGTATCATCCGGAATACTCTGAGGGCTTTCGCCGATATCTGGTGACTGCCGATAAGTAATCGATTTATTTATAAGCTGTTAAGATGTTGTTCTTAGAATAGGCATTGTAAGATCTTTATGATGCCCATTCTAAGGAGCTTATAATGCCCATCGTAAGCATGCTATAATGGGCATTGTAAGAAAGGTCTGTTTATAGGATGGATTTGATCTCTTCCAGAGAGCGGACTGTATGGGTCGGGTTGAATCCATCGGCAGGTAATCCTTCCGGATTCAACCATATCTGGTCGATCTTGGATTGGTAAGCCCCAATGATATCAGCTTCCCAGCTATCCCCGATCATTAAGCTCTCGGACCGGCGTGAGTTCGTGTTCTTTAAGGCGAAGTCGAAAATACCTTTATGGGGTTTTTGTATATTAGCGTCCTCGGACAGGATCATCCGTTCGAAATAAGGAGCCAAGCCAGCGTTGCTAAGTTTCTTGAATTGTACCTCACGGAATCCATTGGATAAAATAAATAACCGATAGGAAGGGCGGAGATATTCCAGTAATTCAATGGCTCCGGGCACTAATCGGGTTTTGGTGGTCGTGCGTTGCAAGAAATCATTATTTACCGATAAGACGGTTTTCTTATCCTCTATTCCTAACGGACGAAGTACATAGAGAAATCGATCCAAGATTAAGGTTTGCCGGTCTATTTCCCCCGAACGGTATTTGGCCCATAAGTCTAGATTATGAGGCATATAAATATCAAAGAAAGCCTCGAAGGAGGCATAATACCGATTAAAGTGGTAATCGGTATATAGCTCTTCAAGGCATTCTTTATTGTTATGGTACGTATCCCAAAGGGTATCGTCCAAATCGATAAATATACTTTTATAAATCATTATCCAACTTCGATCACTAAATACTTGCCTAGGCTCCAGAAAGCCTTCTCGTCATTTATTTTCAAGGTCAAGTTTCCGTCTTCATCCTCTACGAACTCATAAGATCCTTCCGGATGATTGGATTTTAGTTTAGCCTTGCTTGCGAACAAAGGAATTTCTTTTACCTCACGGATATCGATAGAGATGAAATAATCCTTGTTGAAACCACTCTGCAATACTTTAGATTTAGAGAACAGGCCACCACCGGATAAGATCTTCTGTTCCTTCAATTCCTTGGAAGTACCGAAACAGTAGTAAGCCGTGTGAAGGGCTTTATCTTGAGCGTTCAATTTCTCGGATTGAGCGGCTGCGGTAGTAGCCAGACTTTCCACATCCTCATTCAAGGAACTTACCATCTCGTCCAATTCTTGGATACGTACGTTCTTCTTTGCCAAATCCTCTTGCAAAGCGACAATCATCGTTGCCTTTTGATCCAGCTCGGAGGAAAGACGATCGATCGTCTTTCGTAATGCGGAAGATTGAATACCGCTTTTCTTCAATTTCTCCTCCAACTGGCTGATTTGCTCCTTGTTCTTCTTCAAGGTCTCGCTGATCAATTGCATGTTCTGCTTGATTTGATCTCTGCGTGACTGATTTAGCTCACCGCCGGTTTGTTGTTGGATTGTCAAATAATTCTCGGCATCACGTATAGATTGAAAATCAGATTCAATATCATTTAGGGTGGAGAGCATATCATTAAGCTCATCCGTGTTCTTCGTATTCTCGATACGTAGAGAATCGTTCTCAGCCTTTAGTTTCTTGTAATCCGCTGAATTTTGGCCACAAGAGGCCAGCATGGCTGTGCAGACACATACTAATAATACTTTCTTCATGTTCTTTTTGCTTGTTAAGTTAAACATCTTTTTCTGTCTCTTTGTCCTTTTTATCTTTTAAGCCTGCTAATACAATAACAATCTCACCCCTTGGTTCGTTCACGGTAAAATGCTGAATTACTTCTTCTAAGGAGCCTCGTACGGTTTCCTCGTGTAATTTGGAGATTTCCCGGGATACTGATACTTCGCGGTCCGTACCGAAAAACTCGGCGAATTGCGTCAAGGTCTTGAGCAGACGGAAAGGTGATTCATAAAAAATAATAGTCCGGTATTCCAAAGCCAATTCTTTTAGCCGGGTCTGCCTTCCTTTCTTTTGAGGGAGAAACCCCTCGAAACAGAACTTCTCATTGGGTAATCCGGACGCTACCAAGGCGGGCACGAAAGCCGTAGCTCCGGGCAGGCACTCTACGTCTACCCCTTGGCGAACACATTCCCTCACCAACATGAATCCCGGATCGGAGATGGCCGGCGTACCGGCATCGGAAACAAGGGCGATATTTTCGCCTCCCTTGATACGGGCTGCGATTTGCTCCACCGTCTTATGTTCATTGAACTTGTGGTGGGACTGCATCTTGTTCTGTATCTCGAAATGTTTCAGCAAGATGCCGGTCGTACGGGTATCCTCCGCTAAAATAAGATCAGCTTCTTTTAGCACACGGATTGCCCGGAATGTCATATCTTCCAAGTTACCAACAGGGGTTGGGACTACAGTCAATTTTGCCATATCGTATATTTATGAGAAGCGTTTTTCCAATAGCTTGATGAAATCGGCTACGGAAGCGTCTTCTATATTCCAGTTCAACACCTTGTTCAGATAAGTGACCGATTCCTCGTACGAGCTAAGATCGTTCAGGTCTGAGATCGCCTTATTCATTTTCTCCTCATTTCCTCCGAATAATTCCCTTCTGAAGCGGAAACGATCATTTAAACTGAATGCCTTACGGAAATCAGAAAGATTCTTTTTCTCCAATATATCATTCAGTGAAATACTGGATTTATCCGCTAATATAGTTTTATGTGGAATCTCTATCTCTTTCAAGGGGATTGTCTCTTGTACGATCTTTTCTTCTGGGATCTCTTTTTCGACAATTGGTTCTACTACGATAGGTTCCTCAACGACCGGTTCTTGTACCTGTACGACCTCGATCGTAGGGGATACTTCCGGAGCCGGTTGCACCTCCGGCATCTGTAAAGGTTTACTTACGGGAATAGAATCGATAAGTCGTTGGTGTTCCTCCATTTGTTTACGCAAAGCCTCTAACTGAAACTCCTCCAGCGTATGAAGCTCCTGCAATACCTTGTGGGTCAACTGGAAGGTCTGGTTGAAGAAAGAGGCGGGATAAATTTCCGCGTCCCTCATTCCGGCTACCAACTTCTCCAGCTCCCTGATATCGATCAATAGATAATCTATTTTTTCCTTGTTTGCCATTTCTATATGTTTTTCAGATGCTATAAATCATCCGGACATACGTATGTTTTGCAACAAAAATAAGTATTTCTTGTCAATGTTGCCAGTTTCGATCTTAAAATATTGTAAATCATTCGACGAACTCGTCCGGTAAATTCACCAGATATAGGTGATGGGTCGCCCGGGTAAAAGCCGTGTAGAGCCACCTATAGAAATCCTCACCAAGCATTTCCTCCGTGATGTAACCGATATCGAGAAAGACGTTCATCCATTGGCCGCCTTGGGCTTTATGGCAGGTTACCGCATAAGCGTATTTTACTTGGACGACGTTGTAATGAGGATCTACCTTCATCTTTTTCATTTTTCCCGCCTTGGTAGGAATGTCCTCGTAATCTTCCAATATGGTGTAAAAGAGCTTGTCGTTTAGCTCCTTAGGGAGGGCGGGGGAGTCGGTCTGTAAAGTATCCAATAGGATTTTCAAATCGATTTCCAGATCATAATCTTGAAAACGAGCCGTGATGTCGGCAAAGCGGAAGCCATACATCTCCGTGACACGGCGTACCCGCATGACTTGAATGATCTCTCCGTTCGCTATAAAGTCCATCTCCTTACAATTCGCTGTCCAATAATAATTGTTCTTCGCTACCATTAAACGATCGCCGGACGATAGCTCTTCTTCCCTGTATAGGATACGGTTACGTATGCCGTTATTATAAATCGTGGCTCGTTTATTCGAGCGGGAGATAATCATTGTCTCTTCCATCCCGTCGCGGCTATAGGCGGAAGATATTTCCTCAATTAGCTCATCTCCATTGACTTTCGTGAAATCGGAGAAGCCTTTTAATTGTAATTTCGGAAAGATCTCGACCGTGTGGTTTCGTAGTGCGTCTCGTAGCCGGGTCGCGTTGAACAGGATTCCCGAGTCTTCGCTTTGGCGTACGACTTGAGTTAACGCTATCTCCCAAACCTGTAGGTTGTAACCCCGTAATATCTCAGGATTCAAGGCGGGACTCTCCGTTTGCATTACTGGAGGAAGCTGTGCGACATCTCCCATTAGGATAAGACGACAGTTTTCCCCGGAATAGACATACTGGATTAAATCGTCCAACAGGCGTCCGGAACCAAAAACAAATGAATCCAACCCCTCGTTGGCGATCATAGAAGCCTCGTCGACGATAAAAAGTGTATCTTTATGTAAATTATCTGCCGGCATGAAGCCCGTCGGCTCATTGGAAAACGCCCGTTGACGATATATTTTTTTATGAATTGTATACGCTTTTTGGCCAGCGTAGCCCGAGAAAACTTTGGCTGCTCGTCCGGTTGGAGCCAACAAAAACGTTTTTTGCTTTAGTTCGTTAAGCGTTTTCACCAAAGCCCCGACCAGAGAGGTTTTTCCGGTTCCTGCGTAGCCTTTCATTAGTAGAAGGCTGTCCGGTTCCTCTGACAAGAGAAATTCGGTAAGCGTATGAAGCGCTAAAAACTGATCATCCGTCGGTTTATAGGGGAAATTTCGTTCGATTTGCTGGCTTATGTAACTATTTATCATTTTGATCGCAATAATTTTCGCGATAAAGGTAGTGTATTAAATATTCTTTTTTAAATTTGCCGAACGAAATAAATTCAAAAAACAATACAAACCATGAAAGTTACATTAAAGATTTTATTAGCTGCCGCAGTTGTACTGCTAGTTTACATGTGCTACAAGAGCGTCACTGGTCCGATTGAGTATGATGATCAGAAGACTATTCGTGACAATGCGATTATCGCCCGTTTGATTGAAATCCGTAAGGCTCAGATCGAATACAAGAACATGTATAAGACTCATGCCGGAAGTTTCGACGATTTGGAGAAATTCTTGAATACGGATAAGTTGCCGTTCTTGATCAAGGAAGGTGTATTGACGGATGAGCAGTTGGAGAAAGGTATGACAGAAGCAGAGGCTGTTAAGAAAGGTTTAATCAGACGTGATACCATGTGGGTATTGGCGAAAGATACTTTGCTGGGTAAGAACTATGATGTAGCGGCTATGCGTTATGTTCCGGCCGTTCCGGGTGAAAAGATTACTTTCAAGATGGATACGGCTACGTTGAAATCTGGTTCGGGTTATGAGATCAAAGTATTCGCTTGTGAGGTTCCTTACAAAGAATATTTGCGTGACATGGATGCTCAGTTGACTTATAACTTGATCGACAAGGCAGAGAAACAAGGTAAGTTCCCGGGATTGCGCGTAGGTTCTTTGGAAGAAATTAATAACAACGCAGGTAACTGGGAATAATCAGCGGCTCATATGACTATCAGCATTCCTGATACGTTAACTACTGATAATTCGGAAAAGTATATAGTGTCCATCCGGCTTCGGTCGGGTGGACTTTCTTTTTCCGGGTATGATCCCTCGGCTGGAGGAAGTTTCTTTTATCGGGAAACGGAATTCGATCGGGCGGTCTCTTTCATTTCTTCCCTTAAGGAGTTTTTCTTCGCTCATGAGTTTCTTACGTGGACTTATAAACGGATTAACGTGATCTGTGTATCTCCGGAATATAGCTTGGTCCCTGATAATTATTGGGGGGACGGTAAGGAAGGGCGTTTATTGGATTTCAGCTTTTCTACACTGGAATTACATTGCTTAACCGATACTTTAAAGGAACAACAGGCTAAGTTGGTGTTTGGTGTAGACGAGGAGGTTTACGAATTTTGCTCCCGTTCTCTTTTGCATCCTTTTTTCTCCCACTACATGACTTCTCCGCTAACGCTATGGACAAAAGAAAGTAGTGCTAGCTTACCCCGGCAAATGTATGTCGTGATAGAACGAAAGCGGATGGATGTGGCGTGTTACGCTCAAGGGAAACTCTTATTTGTGAACTCTTACCCGATCGACCAATCGGACGATATAGTATACTATATATTATATGTATGGAAACAGGCGGGATTGGACCAAGAAAAGGACCAGTTGCTTTTAGCGGGGGAATCTTCCTCGCGAATGCGGGTTCTGGAGCGATTGCGAGCCTATTTACGCCATGTTAAGCCGGTGGAGATCCCTTCGGAAGCCTATCTGCTGGGAACGGATGTAACGAAAGCCCCTATGGATTTAATATCTTTATTAATATGCGAATAATAAGCGGTATATACGGTCGTCGGCGTTTTGACGTGCCCTCTTCGTTTAGCGCACGTCCTACGACGGATTTTGCGAAAGAGAATATTTTTAACGTAGTAAATAATTTGGTGGATCTGGAAGGTATGGATGCGTTGGATCTTTTTGCCGGAACCGGAAGTATCTCTTTTGAGTTGATCTCACGAGGATGCCGGAATGTAACCGCCATAGAGAAAAATAACGCTCATGCCTCTTTTATAGCCAAGGTAGCGAAAGAGCTGAAGACGGATGCGTTGGCTCTGATTCGTGGGGATGTTTTCCGTTATTTGAATTCAGCCCCTAAGCAAAGTTTCGATTTCATCTTTGCCGATCCCCCGTATGCCTTGCCGGAGTTGCCGGAAATACCCGCCTTGGTTTTCGAGCGTGATTTACTAAGGGATGGAGGGATATTCATCATGGAACATCCTAAGACCAATGACTTCTCATCTTTGCCTTATTTTTATCAGCACCGGGTGTATGGCTCCGTGAACTTTAGCATCTTCCTTAAAGAAGGGGAGAAAACAGACGCATAAATGATTCCGCCATGCGTTGCTTGAGGGGGCGCTTTAACCAGCGGGAAGGGATCAAACGCTCACAGTGATGCATGTCGTGTGTAAAGATGCGTTTCATTTGCAGGGCGAATTCCTTTTGATATACGAAAGCGTTAATCTCGAAGTTATGCTCAAAGCTACGGAAGTCCATATTGGCAGACCCGATGCTTGTCAATGCGTCGTCGGACACGACTAGCTTGGAATGCAAGAAGCCCGGTTTGTAGAGGTATACTTTTACGCCGGCCTTTACCATCTCGTCGATAAAGGAATGACTGGCCATATTCGCTGAACGTGTATCGGAACGCTTAGGCAGCATCAAACGAACATCCACTCCCCCTAAGGCGGCGGTTTGCAACGCTTGGTTCAATCCTTCGGTAGGCAGGAAATAAGGGGTTTGTATAAAGATATACTTCTTGGCGTTGGCGATCATGAAAATGGTCGCTTGCAACAAAGTTCTCCATTGACCTACCGGACCGCTAGTGGCGATTTGCATAATATTATCGCTATAGATTTGGGCGGCCGGATAGTAAATCCGATCGTTCAAGAGTTTTTTACTAACCACGTACCAATCGATGAGGAATACGGATTGAAGCCCGTGCACTCCTTTCCCTACGAATTTGAAATGCGTATCCCTCCATGTGCCCCAAGAGGTTCCCTTATCGTATCGGTCGGCTATATTCATGCCTCCCATAAACCCGACTTTACCGTCTATCACGATAATCTTGCGGTGGTTCCGGTAATTCACCTTACTGGTGAAAACGGGGAACGCTACCCTCAAGAACGCATATACCTCGATACCCGCTTCCTTCATTTCCTTAAAGAAGCCGTCTTTTACATTCCAGCAACCCACATCATCATAAAGTACACGTACCTTCACACCTTCTTTTGCTTTCTTGATAAGGAGTTGTTGCACCTGTTTTCCTATCTCGTCATCACAGAATATATAATATTGTATATGGATATGGTGGGTCGCTTTCTGGATCTCTTCCAGCAAGTCTTTGAACTTATCGGTACCATTCGTATAAATCGTGATTTGTGTTCCGTATAGGAGGGAGGATTGGTTGGTGTTAGTCAACAAGGTCGATAAAGGTTTATAGGGGTCCGGAACTACGCAGGCGTCTTGAGGTAATTTACCCTCTTGCGGCCTTTTCATGATGCGTTTATAGGTACGCCTCGATATGATCCGTTGTTTCCGGTTATCTTGTCCAAAGAAGAAATAGAAAAGCAGTCCGATACCGGGTGCTAATAATAAGACGATTACCCAAGGAATTGTCTTTAACGGATTCCTATTCTCTGTAATGATAACTAATACCAGTCCTAATATAGTGACGCTATACAATATGATAAATATCGTACCAACGATTAACTGTATATGAATGGCTGCTAACATGAAACTCTCTCTTTGCTATAATCTGCTATAATTTGCTAAGATAAGAATGCTTTCCGAGAATAGCAAATTTCCGTATTCTTTTTGGGCTGTATAGAAGGGCCAAAAAGTAAGTTAACTTAAATGGCAAAGTAAGCTAACTTAAATGCCCGAGTAAGTTAACTTACTTTGCCAGCGAAGCTAGCTGACTTAAATGCCCGAGTAAGTTAACTTACTTTGCCAGCGAAGCTAGCTGACTTTGGAAGCGGGGTTATGTACATTTTAAAATAATGAGGTCGTTTTCTAAATATGAAGTGTCATTTGTTGATTTTGGCGCAGGCTATTATGAGAAGTATCTATGATAACAATAAAAATATTTAGATTGAAAACGACTGTAAAAAACGATCGTTTCAATTAGTCGTTTGCAAAGGTAGGCATTTCTCCGAGACCGGCAACCTTTTCCGATTAAATTTTATCCTGCTATATATCTTCTTCTCAACAGGATAGATTAATCAAAGTGTCACGAATATGACAAAAGAGCATCATCTTTTTGCTTTCTAAAAAAATGCAAGATCTAAACGATCGTTTTCACTAGTCGTTTTTTATGTGGAAGGGTAAGAATAAGAAAAACAGTAAACCAATGATAACTTGGAATCAAACTCTAGAGATATGAATAGAAAGTCTTCTATACGAGCCATTTTACTCCGTAAGGAATGCCTTTTATTCTTTTTGCTACTATTGCCTATGTTTACAAAGGCCCAATATAATAAGGTATATGCGGATATCACCGCGAATATGCTGGTCGATATGGGTTTTGAGAATGTTGTCTGGTCGGAGGACGAGAAGGAGAGAGTGTATGTCTTGGAGAATACCCCTTGGCGTTTGCAGGGTGTGGGACTGGCCCATGCCATAGACCGCATCCAGAAAACAGGCTTGCCGGAGAAGGGCAAATCCTGCCGTATCGTCGTATTGGATAATAATATACCGCAGATCTCATTGATCTATACGGCAAATCCGGACAGCTTGAAGGCGGCTCCCGGCTCCTATGCGGCCCGTTCCGCCTGGGATGCTACTTACGATCTGGGCGATAGCTGGGATAAGGTGAAAAAAGAGTACCGTATGAATAGCTCCTTATTTAAAGTAGACGTGGTGGTTTATCCGGAGTTGTATCTGAAGAACCTCATTATCACACAAATATACCAAGTGTTATTCAACCTCTCGCCTGCGATCGAGGTCTCTTTCTGGAATGGGATGAAGCTGACGGCGCAAATGGTGTTTCCTATATATAATGATGGATATGGTCCTTGGGCGGGTAAGATTCACCCGGGCATGGTTACCCTTTCCCAATCTTTTCGTTTACCTTATCGTACGTTTGCTAGAGCCAGTATCGGTTTGTTCAATGCGGATCGTTATGGCGTGGATTTAGCGGTAACCCATCATTTGAAGGATGAACGTTTTTCTTTGGAAGGACGTATTGGTTGTACGGGTACGGGATCTTGGCATAAGTTCGAATATCATTATGGGACTCATCAGCGGGTCACTTGGTCGTTGGGAGGTAGTTTTTACTGGTCCAAATACAATACACAGGTCTCTTTGAAAGCCGAGCAGTACTTGCTGGGAGAGGTCGGTGGACGGATTGACTTGATCCGTCATTTCCGCCATTGCTCTATCGGTTTTTATGCGATGAAGGCGCAAGGTGCTTTGAAAAACGGAGGTTTCCGGTTTCAAGTGGCTCTTCCTCCTTATAAATATAAACGTAAGAATGTGCGGGTGCTTCCTTCTGACAACTGGGGTATGTCTTACAACGCCGGTAATGAACGCTATTATTATAAGGGGTATAAAGCCTCACCGAATGATAACATCATGCAACAGAATCAATTCAACCCGTACTTTATAAAGTCGGAATTACTCAATTTTTAAATAGTTTTATTATGAGAACAATTACAAAGTTACAGACCTTATTGGTCTTGTTCCTTACGACAGCCATGATTGGCTTCGTTGGTTGTAAGGATGACGATGATGATGTGCCTACTCCGGATGGTGGTGGCACTGTTGCCACCTATGCGATTGGTGGTACGGTTATGGATGCCAGCAACAACCCAATGGCTGGCGTTAGCGTAGCTCTTTCTGGAGCTCAATCTCTTAGTGCTACGACGGGTTCTGATGGAACGTACTCTTTCGACTTGAAAAGTACACCAGGCTCTTACAAAATCGCCTTTAAGTCGGAAGGCTATGCAGACAGAAGCTATGATGTGGATGTGAAGAAGATCGAATCGGGTGTTGGACAGTATGTAGTAAACGCCGTCATGGTAAAGGGCACGACTCCCGATACTCCGAAAGAGTATAAGAAGGCGAAGTACAATCTTTCCGTATCGATCGAGGATGTTGTGGGAAAAGCTATCTCTACTTCCAGCCTTTCTGTTGTCGTAAAATACGGGGATAAAGAGATCGCTAAAGAGAATAAACCTAATTTTAAGGTCTCTGATGTGACTCCCGGTATCTACGACGTAGTAGCTACAGCTTCCGGATATACTAAAGCCGTGGCTAAGGTTGTCGTTTCAGCCGTTCCGGATCAAGAAAAGAAAGAGGGCGAAGGTGATACATTCGACGTTGAGTATCCAGCTATTATCGTGATGAATGTCGCTCCTTCTATTCCAGTAGACCCGGATGATCCTTCTAAGCCGACAGATCCTTCTGACCCGTCTGATCCTTCCAAGCCAACAGACCCGTCTGATCCTTCCGATCCTTCCAAACCGACAGATCCGTCAAAAGCGACTTATATCGTATCTGGTATAATAACAGACCTATCTACGGGCGCAGACATCAAGACAGCGGAAGTCACATTGATGTTAGGAAGTGAAGAGTTATTTATTTCTAAGAATGAGAGTGAGTTCTCTTTCAATATCGCATCATCAAAGGTTACGGAGGATGCTCAATTTATCTTGAGTGTTAAAGCCGCAGGTTATACGAGCTACTCTCGTACGATCATCTTTAAGGTCGGTCAGAGTATGAACTATGTATTTCCTATCACATTGAACCCTATAGGTACAGGTGGAAATACGGAGATTGATTTTTCTAAATATGGTGTTCAGGTTCCGGAAAAAGAAGCGGAAAAAGTAGCGGATGAGATTAAGAATGCGATTAACGCAGGCGGAACCGAAGAGGTTAAGGTGTCTGGTGTCACTTATGTGGATGAGAATAATGTTGAGCAAAAAGTAGACGTTGTCATTCCTGCTAATGTCTTAGATAACTATAAAGGTGCGGATAATGAGGTTCAAGCTCCAGTTATTAAGGTTTTGAATCAAAGTGATGCTGAGAAATTGACAGAATCGATAGGAGTGATTGAAAGTACGACCGCTGATGGTATAAAAGAGAAAGATGAGGTAAGTTTGGTCGCGGAAAGTGGTAAGCCTGTCGTTATCGTTATGCCGGCAAGTAGTAATCAAACATTGGTGATTGAACGTGATATGTCTGCGGAAGCTCTGCAATCCAATAATGTGACTTCTGATGCTGGTGCGGTAGCCAGTGTAAGCCGTGTATATAAAGGCGAGCCTAGCGGTACGGTATTCTCTCCGGCTTTGAAGATCTCGTTCGACGCTCCGAAGGATTTGGTTTCTTCTACACAGCCTATGGCATTGTTATATGCGACCACAGGCATAGATAATAAGGAGATCATGAAGATTGATCCTACGGCGGACCCTGTTTATATCAATGGTACTGGTGCGGAAATGTCTGTCGCTCACTTCTCTAAGTTTGCCGCAGGTTTTGAGTTGGCATTAGCGGAAACTGAAGATATCAGTACTGATACTACAATCGTAGAAAAGGTTGTTGACTACTGCTCTGATGGTAAGGCAGGAAACATTCCTGTAGTTGTTACAACTACAAATGCTTATGTTGGAGAAAACTTGCAGGATCTAGTCGGAAAATCTAACGTAGATGGTCAAGTCGCTAAGAATGCGGTTTATAACCGAATCTCTAATCGTTTGCAAGCTGATGGTTATCAGATAGGTATCCAAACATCATTGACAACATCCGTTCCTACGGAAGCTGATCGTACGGTCGCTTCTATGAGCTTGAAGAAGACATATACTACAAATACGTATGTATTTAAGTTTATGACAAAGGGTAAAAAGGTGGAAGAGATTCAGGTTGTAGCTAAAAAACTTATCAAGATAGAAGGTACTCCTGTTTACAAGCAATCCCACGGTCACGGACATGGTGATGGCAATAACGCCGGTGGCGGTATCATCATCCCGGATTAATGCTTGATATTTGAAGCTTGATTAAATAATGTTGAGCCGGAAGTTTATAAGTAAACAAAGAAAAATGAAGAAATTACTCTTATTGATCATATTCTTAAGTTGCTGGACGATACTTCCGGCTCAATTATCTTATGGCACGACAGGGCTATTGCATGCCCCGTCCGCCGATATGCAAAAGGACAAGACCGTGATGCTTGGCGGAAACTTCTTGCATCAAGAGCTTACGCCTCCCAAGTTTAATTTTAATACGTGGAATTATTATTTGAACGTGACGATCTTCCCGTTTCTGGAAGTAGCGTATACTTGTACGCTGTTTACGGCCGAGAGCCTTGGATTGGATAAGCATGGCTATTCCGGATTCACGAACCAAGATCGTTATTTCTCCGCCCGCTTACGTGTGTTGAAAGAAAGCAAATACATCCCCGCTGTCGTGCTGGGGACTTCGGACCCTTTTACGTCATCCGGGCATAAATTCGCTTCAGCCATAGGGAACGGCTATTTCTGCCGTTATTATCTGGCCGCTACCAAACATTTTCAGCTGGGAAGGGGAACCTTAGGCGTTCATTTATCCTATCTGTATAATCGCCGTGAGGATTATCCCTTGAACGGTGTGGCGGGAGGTATCACCTACAATCCTTCATTCGCCCCGCATTTGAACGTCATAGCCGAATACGATTCGAAAGACTTCGCTATGGGAGCCACTTACCTGCTATTCAATCATATACATTTTCAATTCGAATTGCAGCGAATGAAGTATTTCTCCGGTGGACTATGCTATAAGATTTATTTGAGATAAAAAGAGGTTCAGCCTTTGTCCGTTTTTAATCCGCTTGGAGGCGAACGGTTAGGCTGAACCTTTTTATATCTTGTTACGCTGTCGCGCTAGCCATATCTACGGCTTTATTCCCCGATGAAATTCTTGCGTATCAACTCGGCGGACTTGTACTCCTCTTCCAGATACGTCTCAATATGCCGTTTCTTCTTATCCTCTAATATCTCGTTAATAGCGATTAGGATACCCGTTTCTTCCACCTCTCCAAACTCATGGTTGATCGCTGTGCCGAATACACGCATCTTAGGCGACAAGCTCATGTAAGCATTTACCAAAGGAGGCACGTTGATGCCGAATTTACGAACCTCTTGGTTCAATACCTTGTAGTTATCCTTGAAATTATCGTGAGGGAAAAGAGATCTCATCTTCTCTACATCCATATTAGTCTCCAAAGGATATACCGGAGTGATCAGTTGGTCTGCGTCCGGGAAATGCAATCCGAGGAAGTATAAGATCATATTACGGGCCTCTTGGTTGTACGTATTGTACATAGTCACCTTCCCGAAATAATACCTCAAGCTCGGATCAACCACGGATAAAGCCCCCAATCCATCCCACAGGTTATCCAACACGAATAAGCCTTTCGCCCCGGAACGGGTGGATTGATACTCCAGAGCCACGAACGAGCGTCCCAACTCTACCGTATAAGGAAGGATCTCCTTGATAAATTTCTCTGAGAAATTAAACAAGTGCGAGGTCGCCAAGATCGGTTTACCATTCTCGTCGAACTTAACGTCCGAACCGCAAAGGAAACGGTATCCCCCCAAGATCTGCTCATCTTCCGGGCTCCAGACAATCAGCTGGCGGTAAGCGTCTTCCATCGTGTCATACTCATCGATATCCACCGGGAATCCCGTGCCACCCCCGTAATAACGGAAAGCGACCTCCCGCAGACGCCCTATCTCTTGCATGACATTGGGTGAGTCGTGCGCCGTGACGATATAAATCTCATTCTTCGATTTATTGGTACTTCTCAACCTCTTCTCTTTGGTCAATTCAGCCTTCAGTAGTGCCCTGTCTATGGGATTGATAATGTCTTGCATATGTTTCGTCTGTTAATCCTTGAGTTTGTAAACCTTGTTTTTTATCCACTCAGCCCATTCGGCGGGTTTCTTGCTATTGTCGAATGTCTGCCAAGGGATAGGCTTCCCGAAGTAAATCCGGAAGGTCTTATGTTTGCTCCGGAACATCTCGTCCGGTAAATAAATCATCTCATAATTCATCTTTATACCCAACGCCTTGCGTATCCGGGCGAGGTTGTAGAAGAAATTGGAATTCTTCCCGTCGAAATAGACCGGTACGATATCCCGCTTGTATTGCACCGCCTTCTGGATGAACGATTTCTTCCACTCCAAGTCTTGTATCTTGCCACCAATCTTGCGAGAGCATAATCCAGCGGGGAAAGTGATGATCTGGTCGTCCGAGGCAAAAGCCTCCTCCAGCATCCGTGCGTTGTCCTTTCCTTGGGTGCCGTGTTTGTTGATCGGTACAAAGATGGATTTTAGATTGGAGAGATAAAGTAATAAATCATTGACCGGATACTTGATGCGGCCTTCGAACCGGGAACCGATAACGGCGGAGAGACAGATACCGTCCAATCCTCCGAGCGGATGGTTGGAGGCGAAGATATAGCGCCCTTCGGTCGGGATGTTCTCCGCATGTACCAGATCGAGGGTAAGGTCAAAATAGCCGATAAGCTCACGCATGAAATCTACCCCTTCCTTATCGTGGTAACGGGTTAATATATCATTCAGTTCCTCTTGATGAACCGTGCGAATCAAGTAGTCCACGATAAATCCCGGAATCTTGCGTGACGCCTTGGGCGCCTTTTGTGCCAATACTTGCTTAATATCTATCTTTGTCACACCTTGTTTTGCCATCTATATAAGCTTGTCAAGGGGCAAAGATAAAGTTAATAATTAAAACGAGAGAGGTTTGAGTGAAGTTTTTGCTTTTTCGCCAGCTATCTTAGCCTTTTCCCCTTGATCTTTTAGCCGCTACCATTAGGGAGATTAGTCCCAGGGAGCTTGACTATCGGTTATCTAACGGCTGTTGGACGATCATGCACCATCTGTTAGAAGATCATCTACCAACTGTTGCATGATCGTCCAACAGCCGTTAGAAGATGAAGGTGAAAGGAAGAATTGGTTAACGGATACCGATGAAAAGCGTAAGAGATAAGGACGAAAAGACGAAGGGTTAACGACCTGTTGATAACTTTTTCCTACTTTTCTTATATAAATGTTGGCGGGTAATTTTGGAAATGTGTACTTTTACCCACCGATAAGGCATGTGCGTGCGTATCAAAGGAGTACGGCGCTTGATTTTAAGAGGAAGTTTAACGTAAGAACGACGAATGGAAGAAAAAGATAGTTGCTATCATGTACCGGTAATGCTGCGGGAAAGTCTGGAGGGATTGGATATCCGTCCCGACGGGATTTACGTGGATGTTACGTTTGGCGGTGGAGGACATTCCCGCGAGATCTTGAAACGGTTGGGTAGCGGGGGCGAACTTTACGGCTTTGACCAAGACGCGGACGCGGAGCATAATATCCCGGCAGATCCACGATTCACTTTCGTGCGCAGTAATTTCCGTTATTTGTATAATTTTATGCGTTACTATGGAGAAAGCGGGGAGGTAGACGGTCTGTTGGCGGATTTAGGTGTCTCTTCCCATCATTTCGACGATAAGGATCGCGGTTTCTCTTTCCGTTTCGACGGGGCGTTGGATATGCGGATGAATACGCGTGCGGGGCAGACCGCCGCCGATATCGTGAATAATTATACGGCGGAGGCGTTGGCCGATGTGTTTTATCTATATGGCGAGCTGAAGGTGTCACGGAAATTAGCCTCTGTGCTGGTGAAAGCCCGTGAGACAAAGAAGATAGAGACGATCGGGGACTTCTTGGAGGTGATCAAGCCGTTTACGGGAAAGGACAAGGAGAAGAAATTCTTGGCGCAAGTCTTTCAAGCGCTTCGTATCGAGGTGAACGATGAGATGAGGGCGCTGAAAGAGATGCTGCGGAGTACCTTGCGGGTGTTGAGGCCGGGAGGACGTTTGGTGGTTATCACGTATCACTCCTTGGAAGATCGTCTGGTAAAGAACTTTTTGAAGACCGGAAACTTCGAGGGGAAATGCGAGCAGGATTTCTTCGGGAACGTACGATCGCCTTTCCGCTTGGTCAATAATAAGGTGATCGTCCCGACCGACGAGGAGGTGGAGCGGAATCCCCGTTCCCGGAGCGCCAAGTTGAGAATCGCTGAGAAGGTATAAGGAGAAATAGATATGGAAGAAAACGGACAACATAAGAAAACGAGGAAGAAGGAGAAGCGTCTTTCGTTCTGGTATATACTCGGTGGCGGCGTGCTGAAAGAGGATTTTATCTTGAGGCATACGCGCATGATCGTGTTACTTGTCGTGTTGGCGTTTTTCTTTATCGGTAACCGGTATACTTGTATGCAAAAGTTGCGGGAGATCGACCGGTTGCAACAGCAATTGAGGGATGTGCGTTTCGAGGCGTTGTCGATCTCATCCGAGTTGACCGGCAATAGCCGCCAATCGCAAATCGAGTTGCTGATCGAGGAGCAAGGTATTGATCTGGAGGGTGCGAAAACCCCTCCTTATGAGTTATATAAGTGAGATAAGGTGTAAATAGGTATGTCTGAAGAAAACGAACCGAAAGAAATAGAGCCTAAAGGTAGCCGGATTTTATTCTGTTACTTCGTGGTCGTGCTGTTGCTGGGGCTTGTGGCCGTAGGAATCCTGTTCCGTGCCTTTGATACGGCCTTCGTGGAGAGGGATAAATGGATGAAGGTGGCCGAGAGCCAGAAACGACCGAACCGTTTGGTGTTGCCCGGACGTGGCAATATCTATTCGTCGGACGGTAAGTTGATGGCTACCAGCGTGCCTCGTTATTATATGTATATCGACTTTAAGGCGGATGCGTATACTCCGGCTAAGGATGCCAAGTATAATTGGCTGGATACGTTCAAGACGTCCAAGAAGGATGGGGTGGACTCGTTGGCGTTTTATCTTTCCCGTAAATTGAAGGATCGTACGCCGGCGGGCTATAAGGCTTATCTGTTGAAAGGGCTGAGCGGTAAGAGCCGCCAGTTCCCGATTTACGCGGGGAAGGTCTCGTATTCGGACTTGAAGGAGATCCGTAAGTTCCCGTTCCTTCGTCTGGGACGTTATAAGAGCGGTTTTTATACGAAGGAGATGGTGCAGCGCCAGAAACCTTTCGGGACCTTGGCGTCTCGTACGATCGGTGATATCTACGGAGAGATCGAGGAGGGTGGAACTACGAAGGGGAAGAATGGATTGGAGTTGCAATACGATTCGCTCCTGCGGGGGCAGGCCGGGTTGAGTTCCGTTCGCCGTGTCGGTGGAGGCTGGACGAACGTGATTGAGGTGGACCCGGTGGATGGCATGGATATCCGTACCACGATCGATATTAATATACAGGATATAACCGAGAAATCGCTGGTCGATAAATTAAAGGCGATCGATGCCGAGTCCGGTACGGCTGTCGTGATGGAGGTCGAGACCGGAGAGATCAAGGCGATCACGAATATGGGGCGTATCCGTGAAGGCGTATATGGCGAGACGAAGAACCATGCCGTGGCAGACGAGATCGAGCCGGGTTCTACTTTCAAGGTGGCCTCTATCATGGTGGCCTTGGAGGATGGTTTATGCAATCCGGGGGATACGGTCGATGTCGGCAATGGTATATATATGTATAAGGGGGCCCGCATGACGGACCATAATATGAATAAAGGTGGATACGGTCGCATCTCGGTGGAGCAGGCGATTTGGTATTCCTCCAATATCGGTGTGGCCAAGACGATCCTGAAAGGTTATTCGGATAACCCGACAAAGTTCGTGGAGGGACTGTACCGTATCGGTATGAACGCGGATCTTCGTTTGGAGATACCGGGGGCGGGACGTGCTAAGATACGTCGCCCGGATGATACGACCCGTTATTGGTCCAAGACCACTTTGCCTTGGATGTCGTTCGGTTACGAGACGCAGGTACCGCCGATCAATACGTTGGCGTTCTTTAATGCGATCGCGAACGACGGGAAGATGGTTCGCCCGATGTTTACGAAAGAGATCTTACATAACGGCAAGACCGTGCAGAGTTTTTCCACGGAGGTGATCAACTCTTCGATCTGCTCGGACCATACGCTGGCGTTGATAAAAGATATGTTGCTGGGAGTCGTGGAGAAAGGGACCGGTAAGGCGGTTCATTCGGATATTGTCCGGATCGCCGGAAAGACCGGTACGGCGCAGATCGCTACGGGCGGTGTCTACCGTACGAGCGGGCACCAAGTCTCTTTCTGTGGCTATTTCCCGGCCGATCATCCGAAGTATTCTTGTATCGTGGTGATCCGCCGTCCCCGTATTGGTTATCCTTCGGGCGGTACGATGTCGGGAGGCGTGGTGCGTGCGATCGCCGAGAAGATATACGCCAGCCATATGTCGTTCGATGTCCGGGATATGGAACGGGATTCGATGGCCGTGATGGTACCTCGTGTGAAAGGCGGCGACCTGAGGGCGGTAGAGGAAGTATTAGATGAATTGGATATTAAGGCGGATACGGACAGTTTGGAGACAACGTGGGTCGTAGCCTCCGCCGAGCAAGAAGAGAATAAGGTGAAATTAAGCGATCTGACGATTCGTGAGGGACTGGTACCCCGGGTAGTCGGCATGGGTGCTAAAGATGCGGTTTTCTTGTTGGAGCAAGCCGGTCTGCGTGTCTCTTTGTCGGGTGTCGGACGGGTCGTTTCGCAGAGTATTCAACCCGGACAGCGAGTGTCTAAGGGGCAGACCGTATTATTAACATTGAAATAGGTATGGAACTAAGGGATTTAATCGGTGCGTTGGAAGCTCCTATGTTGATGGGGGCGGATAATGTGGATATCACGAATATTCAATCAGACTCTCGTCGGGTGACGAAAGGGTCTTTGTTTGTCGCTGTGAGAGGTACGGCCGTGGATGGCCATGCCTATATGGACAGCGCCATAGAGAAGGGGGCTGTCGCTATCGTATGCGAGGAGGCTCCGTCCTATTTGGAGGGGAGATGCTCGTTTATCGTGGTGAAGGATTCGGCGGAGGCGCTGGGTCTTTTGGTTTCCCGCTGGTATGGTGATCCTTCCGGGAAATTGGTGTTGGTAGGCGTGACGGGTACGAACGGGAAGACTACGATCGCTACCTTATTATATGAGATGTTCCGGAAGATGGGGCATAAGGTGGGATTGCTTTCCACGGTATGTAATTATATAGATGGCGAGGCGGTACCGACGGATCATACGACACCGGACCCGCTTACGCTTCATTCCTTGATGGCCCGGATGGTAGAGGCCGGATGTGAGTATGCTTTTATGGAGGTTAGCTCTCATTCGATCGATCAGCGGCGCATCAGCGGCCTGTCTTTCGACGGGGGGATTTTCACGAACCTGACCCGTGATCATTTGGACTATCATAAGACCGTGGAGAATTACTTGAAAGCGAAGAAGAAATTCTTCGATGACCTGCCTGCCGGGACTTTTGCCTTGACGAATGCCGATGATAAATCCGGCTTGGTGATGTTGCAGAATACGAAGGCGAAGAAGCTGACCTATTCCTTGCGTACCTTGGCCGATTTCAAGGGAAAGATATTGGAATCTCATTTCGAGGGTACCGACTTGATCATTAACGGTCGGGAGGTTATGGTGCATTTCGTGGGACGTTTCAACGCTTATAACTTGCTGGCCGTGTACGGAGCCGCAGTTTCTTTGGGGAAAGATCCCGAGGAGGTGTTGATCGTGCTGAGCACGCTTCGCTCCGTATCCGGTCGCTTCGAGACGATCCAGTCTCCGCTCGGTTATACGGCGATCGTGGATTACGCTCACACGCCGGATGCCTTGACGAACGTACTGAATGGCATTCATGAGGTATTGGACGGGAAAGGACGTATCATTACCGTGGTAGGTGCCGGGGGAAACCGGGACAAGGGGAAACGCCCGCTGATGGCGAAAGAGGCTGTCAAGCTGAGCGATCAGGTAATTCTGACTTCTGATAACCCGCGCTTTGAGGAACCGGATGATATTATTAACGATATGGTAGCCGGATTGACGAAAATGGATATGGAACGTGCCTTATGTATCACGGACCGTACGCAAGCGATCAAGACCGCTACGATGTTGGCGAAGAAAGGGGATGTGATCCTTGTTGCCGGAAAAGGCCACGAAGACTATCAGGAGATCAAGGGGGTGAAACATCACTTTGACGACCGTGAGAAGTTACGCGAGATTTTTTCGACACAACAATCATAATATTTAAGACGACATGCTTTATTATCTTTTTAATTATTTGGATCAGTTGGATTTCCCGGGAGCGGGTATGTTTAAGTACGTATCTTTCCGCTCGGGATTGGCCTTGATCTTGTCCTTGTTCATCTCTACGGCGATCGGCCGGCGTATCATCGATAAGTTGCAAATGTTGCAGATCGGCGAGACGGTGAGAAATCTTGGGCTGGAGGGCCAGATGAGCAAGAAGGGAACGCCAACGATGGGAGGTATTATCATTATTATCGCTATATTGATCCCGACTTTACTGTGTGCCAAGCTGAATAATATCTATGTGATATTGATGTTGGTGACTACGGTCTGGCTGGGTGCCTTGGGATTCGCGGATGATTATATCAAGGTGTTCAAGAAGAATAAGGAGGGCATGCACGGACGTTTCAAGATCGTCGGGCAGGTAGGACTGGGCCTGATCGTTGGCTTGGTATTGTTCATGAGTCCGGATGTGGTGATCAAGGAGAATATGGAGGTGCGCCATGATAACGTGATCGAGGAGGTGCGTTATCATACGGTGGAGACCAAGTCGACAAAGACGACCATCCCGTTCTTGAAAAACAATAATTTCGATTACGCCAATTTGGTGAACTGGGCGGGCGATTATAAGGAGGAGGCCGCGTGGCTGGTGTTCGTGCTGATGGTGATCTTTGTGGTGACTGCCGTGTCGAACGGAGCCAATATGACGGATGGATTGGACGGCTTGGCTGCCGGGACATCGGCGATCATCGGGGTGGCGCTCGGTATTTTGGCCTATATGTCATCCCACTTTGAGTTCGCCTCGTTCTTGAATATCATGTTTATACCCGGCGCGGAGGAGTTGGTGGTTTATGCCGCTGCCTTTATCGGTGCCACGGTCGGTTTCCTATGGTACAACTCGTATCCGGCCCAAGTATTTATGGGAGATACGGGGAGCTTGACCTTGGGAGGTATTATCGCTGTTTTCGCGATCATCATCCGTAAGGAGTTGTTGATTCCGATCCTTTGCGGTATTTTCTTGGTGGAGAATATATCGGTCATGTTGCAAGTGGCCTACTTTAAATATACGAAGAAGAAGTATGGGGAAGGTCGCCGTATCTTCAAGATGGCTCCTTTACACCATCATTTCCAGAAACCGGGAAACGCGGGTATACAGGCGTTGATCCAAAAGCCGTTCAATGTCGTGCCTGAATCGAAGATCGTGGTCCGTTTCTGGTTGATCGGTATTATTTTGGCTGTTATGACGATAGTTACGTTAAAGATGAGATAAAAGATGAGTAAGAGAATGGTTATATTAGGGGCCGGGGAGAGTGGCGCGGGAGCCGCTGTCTTGGCGAAGGCGAAAGGATTCGACGTGTTCGTGTCCGATAAATCGTCTATCAAACCTAAGTATAAGGAGATGCTGGACAACCACGGGATTCGTTGGGAAGAGGGACAGCATACCGAAGCCGACATCTTGAGTGCCGACGAAATTGTCAAGAGCCCGGGTATTCCCGACAAGGCTCCTATCATACAGTTATTGAAGAAGCAAGGTACGCCGATCATCTCCGAGATCGAGTTTGCCGGAAGGTATACGGACTCGAAGATGATTTGCATCACGGGTAGCAACGGCAAGACGACAACGACGATGCTTACGTATCATATACTGAAAGAAGCGGGCGTGGACGTGGGCTTGGCCGGAAATGTCGGAAACAGCTTGGCGCTTCAGGTTGCGGAAGATCCACATGCGGTCTACGTGATCGAGTTGAGCAGTTTCCAACTGGATAATATGTACGACTTTAAAGCGGATATCGCTATTATATTGAATATAACACCGGATCATCTGGACCGTTATAACTATGAGATGCAGAATTATGTAGACGCTAAGTTCCGCATCTTGCAAAATCAGACGAAGGACGACGCCTTCATTTTCTGGAACGATGACCCGATCATAGCCCGTGAGATCGCCAAACAGCATCCTGAGGCTACTCTTTACCCATTCGCCGAGACACATGAGAACGGCGTGAAGGGATATACGGAAAATAATCAAGTAGTTATTGAAACGGCAAACGGAACATTTACGATGGAACAAGACCTATTGGCATTGACTGGTACGCATAACCTGTATAACTCTTTGGCTTCGGGGATAGCGTCCAAGATCGTGGACATTCATGATGAGAAAATACGTGCCTCACTCAGTGATTTCACGGGTGTTGAGCACCGTTTGGAGAAGGTGCTTCGCGTGCGTGGTGTTGATTATATCAATGACTCGAAAGCTACGAACGTAAACTCTTGTTGGTATGCTTTGCAGAGTATGACGACTCCGGTCGTTTTGATCTTAGGGGGCACGGATAAAGGGAATGATTACTCGGAGATCGAGGAATTAGTGAATAAGAAGGTGCATTCATTGATTTTCATGGGTGTGGATAATACGAAACTGCATGCGTTCTTCGACGGGAAAGTGGCGAATATTGAAGACGCTCGCTCGATGGAGGAGGCTGTGGGGAAAGCTTATAAGATGGCTCATAAGGGAGATACGGTATTGCTCTCTCCTTGTTGCGCCAGCTTCGACCTGTTCAAGAGCTATGAGGATCGGGGCGATCAGTTCAAGGCTTGCGTACGTAATTTGTAATAAAGGATAAAATGGATCTGGCGAGTAAACTGTTTAAGGGCGACCGGGTGATATGGATCATCTTCATGTTCCTGTGTCTTATATCGGTGGTGGAGGTGTTCAGCGCGACCAGTACGATCGCTTATAAGAACGCGAATCACTGGGCGCCTATCGTACGGCACGCCACCTTTTTATTGGGAGGTTTCGTCATGGTATTGCTGTTACATAATATACCGTGTCGTTTCTTCTCTGCGTTTATTATATTATTGCCGGTCTCGATGTTGATGTTGATCGTGACGCCCTTTATCGGCGTGGACGCTAATGACGCACATCGATGGTTGGAAATCATGGGGATACAGTTCCAGCCTTCGGAGTTCGGGAAGCTGGCTTGTGTCGTGTTTGTCGCTTTCTTGCTCAGTAAGCGGGGGAAATTAACGGAGAACCAGATTTTTAAGTATATACTGATTGGGGTAGGACTGACCTGTGTCTTGATTCTGCCGGAGAACTTCTCTACGGCGTTTATGCTATTCGGGGTTTGTTTCCTGATGATGTTTATCGGTCAGTTGCCATTTGGTAAGTTGGCGAAGCTGGCGGGCATCTTGATGTTGGCGTTGGTATTGTTCTTGGTGTTGCTTAAGTTTACGCCAGCCGCTATTACTCAGTATTTGCCGGATCGATTCGTTACTTGGCAGGGGCGTTTGGAGCGTTTCTTCGACGGGCATAAGGATAATTTGGATGAGAGTGGTACGTATAAGATAACCGATGATAATTATCAGGTAACCCATGCGAAGATAGCTATTGCCAGGGGAGGCGTATTAGGACAGATGCCCGGACATGGCCAACAGCGTGACTTCCTGCCACAGGCGTATTCTGATTTTATCTATGCGATTATCATAGAGGAACTGGGTATCGTTGGGGGGATCTTTGTACTGTTGCTTTATATAATGCTGCTAGTGCGGGTCGGGATGATCGCCCGGAAATGTGATAAATCATTCCCGAAATTCCTAGTGTTGGGATGTGGGTTGCTGGTGGTAGTCCAAGCCTTGGCGAATATGGCGGTAGCCGTGAATTTAGTGCCCGTTACCGGGCAACCGATGCCGTTGGTGAGCCGGGGTGGTACGTCTACGCTTATATCTTGTATCTATTTCGGGATCATATTGAGCGTAAGTCGTTTTGGAGCCAATATCGGAAATGAGGATGAGGAAGAGGAGGATACGGAGAATCCAGAGAATCCTTCCGACGAGCCATCCGGAGAGACAATAAATCAGGTGGTCGAGGGAGAGAAAGAAGATAATCCGCTATCGGCTGTCGAAACGATAACTGTAGAGTCAAAAGTATGAGAAAGTACCGGATCATAATAAGTGGTGGTGGTACGGGAGGCCATATCTTCCCGGCCATATCTATCGCTAATACTTTCAAGAAACGTTTTCCGGATGCGGAAATCTTATTTGTGGGGGCGGAAGACCGCATGGAAATGGATAAGGTTCCGGCAGCTGGTTATAAAATCGTAGGTTTACCAGTGAGTGGGTTTGATCGTGCCCACTTGATGAACAACGTGAAGGTCATGGCTCGTTTAGCGAAAAGCTTGCGCTTGGCGAGGAAGACGATCCGTGAGTTCAAGCCAGATATAGCGGTCGGCGTGGGCGGTTATGCCAGTGGACCGACTTTATGGATGGCGGCTTCGCAAGGTGTTCCTGCGTTGATACAGGAGCAAAACTCGTATGCCGGTGTGACCAATAAGTTGTTGGCGAAGAAAGCGAGCAAGATTTGTGTCGCTTACGAGGGCATGGAGAAGTTCTTTCCGGCGGATAAGATCGTGATTACGGGAAATCCGGTGCGACAGGATTTGGAAGAGGCGCTGAGCAAGAAAGAGGAGGCGTTGGCGTTCTTCGGGCTTTCTCCGGAGAAAAAAACGATCCTTGTGGTAGGTGGTAGCCTTGGCGCACGGACGATTAACCGGAGTATTCAAGGGGATCTGGATAAGTTCTTCGCCTCGGATGTACAGGTTATTTGGCAAACCGGTAGGTATTATTACAGCGACGCTTCCAAGCATTTGAAGGCGTACCGGGGAATGCCGGTTTGGTGCTCAGACTTTATTACCCGTATGGATTATGCTTATTCAGCGGCCGATTTGGTGATATCCCGTGCGGGGGCTAGTTCTATCTCGGAGCTTTGCTTATTAGGAAAACCGGTGGTCTTGGTGCCTTCGCCGAATGTGGCGGAAGATCATCAGACCAAGAATGCCTTGGCCTTGGTCCATAAGGATGCCGCCGTTATGATCGCCGATAAAGACGCGGAAAAGGATTTGGTGCCTACTGCCTTGAAGATAGTTCATGACGATGAACGTTTGCGTACGTTGAGCCGTAATATCGAGACCTTGGCGCAACGCCATAGCGCAGACCGTATCGTGGATGAGATTGTTAAGATTATAGATAAGAAATAAGGAATATGGATATAAATAAAGTGACAGCGGTGTATTTCGTAGGTGCCGGGGGCATTGGGATGAGTGCCTTGATCCGTTATTTCCTCGCTAAGGGAAAACGAGTGGGCGGATACGATAAGACCCCTTCCGATTTAACCGAGGAGTTGAAAAAGGAGGGAGCCGATATTCACTATGAGGATAATGTAGCTTTGATCGGGGAGGCGTTCAAGTCGCCCGATGATACGCTGGTGGTTTATACGCCGGCGGTCCCGGAGTCGCATACGGAATTGACCTATTTCCGGGCGCACGGTTTTGAGGTGATGAAGCGGGCACGTGTCTTGGGAGAGATCACGAAAAGCAGCCGGGGTTTATGCGTGGCGGGAACGCACGGCAAGACAACGACCTCTTCTATGCTGGCTCATTTGCTGAAACAATCGCCAGTGGATTGCAATGCTTTCCTCGGAGGAATCCTAAAGAACTACGAGAGTAATTTGATGTTGTCTGATACGAGCGACTTTACCGTGATCGAGGCGGATGAGTTCGATCGTTCTTTCCATTGGCTTACTCCTTATATGGCAGTGATTACTTCCGCAGATCCAGATCATCTGGATATTTACGGTACGGCGGAGGCTTACCGGGAGAGTTTCGAGAAATTTACCTCCTTAATTCGTCCTGATGGTTGTCTACTGATCAAGAAGGGAATCAACGTAACGCCCCGTTTACAGGAGGGTGTCAAGAAATATACCTATTCCGTTACGGAAATAGCGGACTTTTACGCTGAAAATATTCGTATTTGCGACGGAAATATTACCTTTGACTTCGTTGGTCCGGAAATCCGTATTCCTGATGTGGAATTAGGTGTTCCCGTAAAGGTTAATATAGAGAACGGGGTAGCGGCTATGGCGATCGCTTGGTTGAACGGAGTGAAACCGGAGGATTTGAAAAAGGGTATGGCTACATTTGCCGGACCTCGCCGCCGTTTCGATTTCCATTTGAAGACTGATCAAGTGGTATTGATCGATGATTATGCCCATCATCCGGCCGAATTGCGACAGAGTATCTTGTCGGTGAAGGAATTATATGCGGGTCGTAAGGTGACAGGTATTTTCCAGCCGCATCTATATACCCGTACCCGGGATTTCGCTGGTGATTTCGCCGCGAGTCTCTCTTTATTGGATGAGTTGATCTTGCTGGATATCTATCCGGCTCGTGAGGAACCGATTCCGGGGGTGAGCTCTCGGATCATTTTTGATAAGGTGACGATCCCTTCCAAGACGCTGTGTAAGAAGGAAGAGCTTTTGGACGTGGTTGCCGCCGGGAAATATGAGGTAGTATTAATGGTAGGCGCCGGTAATATCGACCGTTTGGTGGAGCCTGTAAAAGAGATTTTATGTAAACAAATAAGGAAACCGTGATCCGAATAATTTCCATAGTAGTAGCCACGTTGTTGTTCTGTTACATCGTGTTTGTGTCGTTTTTCTTTCGGGAAATACGTCAGGACTCTATTTGCCAAGATCTGCAAGTCGTGGTGAAAGACAGTCTGGATAAACACTTCGTGAGCGAGAGTGACCTTGTGTCTATACTGAAGAAAGCCGGGCTAGATCCGATCAAGCGGTCAATGGCCGACGTGAATACGGATCGGATAGAGACGGAATTGCTTAAGAATGAGATGATCGCCCAAGTGGAGGCGTATAAGACTCCTTCGGGTATTATCAAGCTAGAGGTCATGCAAAAGATGCCTATCCTCCGGATTATGGGCGTAAGAGGTAGTTATTACGTGGATAATCTGGGAACCACCATGCCGATCAGTCGTCGGTATGCTGCGCATGTGCCAATTGTGAGTGGATATGTGGAAAAAGAGCTTGCGGTGACCGACTTATACAAATTTGCATTATTTTTGCAAGAGAATGAGTTCTGGAATGACCAGATTGAACAAATCTATGTCTATCCGGATAATGATATAGAACTTATTCCAAGAGTGGGTAACCACCGGATCATGTTGGGTACTTTGGATGAATTCGAAGAAAAGCTTGCGAATTTAAAGCTTTTCTATGAACAAGCGATCCCTAAAGTGGGTTGGGAAAAGTACAGTATGATTAATTTAAAATATAAGAATCAGATTGTTTGTACTAAAAAATAGATGATATGGCATACACAGACTTTATAGCAGCTATTGACCTAGGTACCTCCCATATGGTAGGAATGGTGGGGACTAAGAATGCGACGGGCGCTCTTTCAATCATCGCCTACGAAGTTGAGAACTCCGGCACCTGCATACGAAGAGGATGTGTATATAACGTGAAGGAGACGGCGAGTAAGATAAAACGCTTGATCCTCAAGTTGGAGAATAAACTGGGGGGGACCAAGATCGGGCAGGTATATGTGGGACTGGGTGGCCAGTCACTCCGTTCTATCGAGCATACGGTTTGCAAGGTGTTGGGAATGGAAGGAGTGGTTACGGAGGAGATCATAGACTCTCTTTATCAAGAGTGTAAGGATTATCGTCCGGATATGTTGACCGTTCTTGACGTGGTTTCTCCTTCCTATTTTTTAGATGATAAGCCAGAGTCCAACCCGGTGGGCGTGCCTTGTAGCCGTATCGAGGCTCGTTATAAGTTGATTGTTGGACGTCCTTCCTTGAAATTAAATATTGTCAATAGCATCTCGGAACAAGCGAAAATCGAGATCGCCGGTATTCTGGTGTCACCCCTTGCGTTGGGAGATGTTGTCTTGAGCGACAATGAGAAGGACTTGGGTTGCGCCTTGATCGGTTTCGGTGCCGGCGTGACGACGATATCTGTCTATAAGGGTGGTAAGTTGGCCAGCCTTTCCGTTGTTCCCTTTGGAGGTAATTTGATAACAAAAGATATAACCAATCTCAGGGTCGTAGAGTCTGAGGCGGAACGCTTGAAGATCACTTATGGTAGCGCGAAAGCGGACCGGGATAATGATATGACCATCCAAGTGAGTTTAGCGGATGGAATGGGCTTGCGTGAGATTAAGCTGGCCGAGTTGAACGGCGTGATCGAGGCCCGTATGGATGAGATCTTAGAGAATGTATATGCTCGTCTGGAGGCTACAGGCTTGATGAGCGTTCTCGGTGCCGGCATCGTGATTACGGGTGGAGGCGCCGCTTTGAAGAATTTACCGGCTGTTATGAGCGAACGCTTGAAGATGGAGGTTCGCTATTCAGCGGTTCGCAAGGGGGTTGTCGCTAGTGGTGATTTAGTGGTCGCCAGCAATCCCGAATATGCGGTAGCCGTCGGCCTCTTGGCGAAAGGAACTAAGAATTGTGCGTTATATATACCTCCTAAACCCGAACCTAAACCGGAGCCTAAGGTTGAGCTTGAACCGACAGTGGAACCGATAGTGGAACCGGAACCTATTAAGGAAAAACCGAAGAAAGAGAAAAAGGAGAAAAAAGGTTTTGGCTGGAAACCAAAGACTTGGATCGATACCTTTGGTAAAACCCTCTTCGATGACGATGATAACGAGAGTAAATAACGTGATCTACGAATGTAATAAAACCGGAAGACAATGGACGATACAATATTAAATTTTAATTATCCTACGGATACTCCCAAAATCATTAAGGTGATTGGTGTTGGAGGCGGTGGCGGAAACGCTGTTACTCATATGTATAAGGAGGGCATACACGATGTTACATTCGTGTTATGTAATACGGATAATCAAGCCTTGAACCGTTCGGATGTTCCTATCAAGTTGTTGCTGGGACGTGAGATCACGCAGGGATTGGGCGCGGGAAATAAGCCGGAACGTGCGATGATGGCGGCCGAGGAGAGTCTGGACGATCTTCGAGGTATGTTGAACGACGGTACGAAGATGGTATTTATTACCGCCGGTATGGGTGGTGGTACCGGTACGGGTGCCGCTCCGGTTATCGCTCGTATCGCGAAGGATATGGGAATATTGACGGTAGGTATCGTAACCATTCCTTTCTTGTTCGAGGGTGAGCGTAAGATTATACAGGCCTTGAATGGTGTGGAGGAGATCGCGAAGAACGTGGATGCCTTATTGGTGATCAATAACGAGCGTTTGCGTGAGATTTATTCGGACCTTTCCGTGATGAACGCTTTCGGCAAGGCCGATGATACCTTGACGATCGCCGCCAAGAGTATCGCGGAGATCATTACGCTTCCGGGTATTATCAACCTCGACTTCGCCGATGTTAACACCACGATGAAAGATGGTGGTGTCGCTTTGATGAGTAATGGTTTTGGTGAAGGAGAAGGACGTGTTCGCCAAGCGGTGGAAGACGCTCTGAATTCTCCGCTATTAAGCAACAACGACGTAAAGAACGCCAAGAAAATCCTGTTCAACGTATATTTCAGCGAGGAAGCCGAGTTGCGCATGGAGGAGATGAACGACGTGCATAACTTTATGTCCGAGTTCAACCGTGATATAGAGGTTATCTGGGGTACTGCCGTGGATAATACATTAGGTAATAAAGTGAAAATGACGATCCTCGCTACTGGATTTACGATGGATGATATTCCATTGATCGCTGATAAACGCAGGAATGAAGCCGCTCAGATGACGGAAGAAGAATTGCGCTTAGAAGAAGAGCGAATCGAGAAAGAGCGTAAGGAGCGTGATTTGATTGGTAAATATTATGGTGCTTCCGCACAAAAGGCGGGTCGTTTTACCTCTCGTGCGAAAGCGGTAGTTTTGACTCAGGAAGAGTTGGATGATGATGCCTTGATCGCTTTGATAGAGGATAATCCGACTTATAACCGGGATCCGAAGATCGTAGCCCGTGCCCGTTCCAAAGTAGCGGGAGAGGATATTCAAGTATCGGCTCCGACAACGGCGAAGCAACCGGCTAACCAACCTCGCCAAGATTCTCAGCGGGGGGGTAAACAAGTGATCAGTTTCCGATAGTTAATAATATAATAAGGATATGGATTTATTTGAACAAGTCAGTGAAGACATTAAAAACGCTATGAAGGCGAAAGATAAAGTCGCCTTGGAGACATTGAGAAATGTAAAGAAATTTTTCTTGGAAGCGAAAACCGCTCCGGGAGCCAATGATACGCTGACGGATGCGGATGCCTTGAAGATCATGCAGAAGTTGGTGAAACAAGGGAAAGATTCTGCTACGATTTATGTGCAACAGGGCCGTCAAGACCTAGCGGATGTTGAGTTGGAGCAAGTAAAAGTGATTGAGAAATATTTACCTCAACAAATGTCTGCCGAGGAATTGGAGAAAGAATTGAAAGCTATTATCGCTCAAGTCGGTGCCGCTGGCCCGAAAGATATGGGTAAGGTAATGGGTGTAGCCTCAAAAGCATTGGCAGGAAGAGCCGAAGGACGGATGATTTCCGAGACGGTTAAGCGTTTACTTAATTAATTGATTCATACGAAGACCGCACTAAGGGCATTCTGACAATTACTCGTTAGAATGCCCTTGGTACGGTTTTCTCGTATATACCTTTTCCTTTGACAATTTAATTCTTTAGAAAACCATGATTACTTTTACATGTTGTCTGATAGCCCTTATCGTTGGATATTTTACGTATGGTAAATTTGTCGAGCGGGTGTTTGGCGTAGATCCCTCCCGGGTTACTCCCGCTTTCACAAAACAAGATGGTGTTGATTATATACCCTTGCCTACTTGGAAGATTTTCATGATCCAATTTTTGAATATAGCGGGTCTGGGACCTATTTTCGGCGCTATCATGGGGGCTAAATTTGGGGTAGCTTCTTTCCTTTGGATCGTATTGGGAAGTATATTTGCGGGTGCTACCCATGATTTCCTATCGGGAATGCTTTCGTTGCGGCATGATGGAGAAAGTCTTCCTGAATTGATCGGACGGTATCTGGGGAACAACTTTAAGCAATTTATGCGGGGCTTTACGGTTATCTTGATGATCTTGGTGGGTGCTGTTTTCGTAGCTGGGCCTGCAGGGTTGCTGGCTAAACTGACTCCGGAATATCTAGATGCTACGTTCTGGATTATCGTCGTATTCATTTATTATATACTGGCTACTCTATTACCTGTTGATAAGATTATCGGAAAGATCTATCCATTATTCGCCATCGCTTTGCTATTTATGGCCGTAGGTATCTTGGTTATGTTATTTATTAACCAGCCGCCGTTACCTGAGATTACGGATGGACTTAGTAATACGCATCCGGGAGGCTTGCCTATTTTTCCGATCATGTTTGTTAGTATCGCTTGTGGCGCTATCTCTGGCTTTCATGCTACCCAAAGTCCATTGATGGCCCGTTGCATGAAAAGTGAGAAATACGCCCGTCCCGTATTTTACGGAGCGATGATTACCGAAGGTATCGTAGCCTTGATCTGGGCCGCCGCCGCTACGTATTTCTTCCATAATAACGGAATGGAGGAGAACAATGCCGCTGTCGTAGTAGACAGTATCACGAAAGAGTGGCTGGGCGCTGTCGGAGGTGTATTAGCGATACTGGGTGTGATAGCAGCTCCGATTACTTCTGGCGATACGGCTTTCCGCTCGGCTCGTCTGATTGTCGCAGACTTCCTGCATATGGAGCAAAAAACGGTGGTCAAACGTCTGATGATCTGTATTCCCATGTTTATCGTTGCGATAGGAATCTTATTATATAGTCAAAAAGATAAGGATGGCTTCGATATGGTCTGGCGTTATTTCGCATGGAGTAACCAGACGTTGGCAGTATTTACTCTATGGGCCTTAACCGTATATTTGGTACAAGCAAAGAAATTATATGTGATAACCTTGATTCCCGCCTTATTCATGACGGCGGTATGTTCTACCTATATTTTTGTAGCTCCGGAAGGGTTTGGTCTTTCCTCCGGTTTTTCTCAACTTTTGGGGCTACTAGTTACATTGATCGTTTTCGGGATCTTCTTAGTCTGGAAAAGAAAGAAAGTATAAAAAAGGCTGGCTTACATTTAGCCAGCCTTTTCTGTCGTTATTGTTCAAGTGAATTAAAGCACTTGTATGCCTTCCTCACGGGCTTGTTCCTCCCCGGAAGGAGTGATTAATTTATAACCCTTGCCGTGGATGTTGATGATCTCGATACCCGGATCGTCTTTCAACAATTTACGTAATTTCGTGATATAAACGTCCATGCTACGAGCGTTGAAATAGTTATCGTCTACCCAGATTGTCTTCAAGGCGTAGTTACGCTCAAGGATCTCATTTGCGTGGGCGCACAACAAGCTTAATAATTCGCATTCCTTCGTAGTAAGTTTCGTAACCTTGTCGCCGATAGCCAACGTTTGTTTTTGGGTATCGAACAAGAAGTTTCCTAACTTGTAGAAAGGAATATCTTTCATCTTCTTACCTTTCACACGGCGAAGGATAGCCTCGATACGAAGCAATAGCTCTTCCATGCTAAACGGTTTTGTCAAGTAGTCATCCGCACCGATCTTGAATCCTTCCAAGATGTCTTCCTTCATAGTCTTGGCTGTAAGGAAGATAATAGGGATATCAGGATTGATAGAGCGAATTTCTTGTGCCAAGGTGAAACCATCTTTCTTTGGCATCATGACATCCAACACACAAAGATCGTATTTACCTTTGGTAAAACCTTTGTATCCGGCTTCTCCGTCAGAGAATAGGTCCGTTACATACCCTTTAGCTTGTAAGTATTCTCTTAAAAGCATTCCTAAATTCTCATCGTCTTCACAAAAGAAGATCTTTAGTTTTTCTTCCATAACTAACTTTTTATAAGAGGTAAAGTAATAATAAATTTTGTTCCAATGTTTCCGGCACCACTTTCAGCACGGATCGTACCTTTGTGGTCCTCAATAATTTTGCGTACGTAAGCGAGTCCGAGACCGAACCCTTTCACGTCATGTACGTTGCCTGTCGGTACGCGGAAGAAACGGTCGAATACCTTTTTCAGATATTCTTTCTTGATGCCGATACCATTATCTTCCACGGAGATCAACAGCTTTCCGTTCTCGTTCCAAGTGCGTGCCATCAATGTAAGCGGAACTTCCGGGCGGCGGTATTTAACCGCATTATCCATCAAGTTGAACAATACATTGGTGATATGCATTTCATCCACATATATATCCGATTCTGTAGCTTGCAGGTCTATATCCATTGTACCGCCGTACTTCTCGACCTTTAAAACGAAGGTGTTAGCCACGTTCGCTACCAAATCATTCGCGTCAATTTCTTTCAGTTTAAGCGCCGCTTTCTGTCGTTCGAACAAAGACATCTGTAGCACTTTCTCGACCAAGAAACCCAATCGCTTCGTCTCGTCGTTGATTACGCCGGATATATGCTTGAATACGTCCGGACTCTTCGTTATATCCGAATCCTTCAACATTTGGGCGGCGAGCGAGATCGTGGATACCGGTGTCTTCAACTCGTGCGTCATGTTGTTGATAAAGTCGTTTTTCATCTCGGATAACTTCTTCTGACGGAATACGATGTAAATCGTGAAGACGAAGGTTATCAACAGGATCAATGAGAATATAACCGATGGAACGATGAAAGTAATAGAGCTTGAGATATAATCCCCTTTCGTCGGAAAATAAACTCTCAGGTAGTTTAGTTTCGATGGGGGATCGTTCGGGAAAAGCACTTGGGTGATCACGTCAGAGGCGATCGGTTGCTTTTGGAATTCTCCGCTCTGGTATACTACATTTCCATCTTTGTTAATAACAGAAAACACAAACGGCAAGTTCAAACCGTTGTTAATAAATTCTGTTTTTAAGTAATTGTTTAGCTTTTTAAAATCTACACGTTCCTCGATCGGTTTTAGGTTCGCGGTGTATAAGATGTTGTAAATCACCTCCTCGATCAGCCCACCTTGGTACTGGTAACGTCTTTTCAGTGTCTTCTGTAAATCTTTAGATGTGTTTACGATGCTGTTGGCAGACTGCCGTTTTGACAAGGAAGAGAGTGGCTCGAACTTGTGGGAACTAAAACTTTGCATCTCTATCTGTTGAACGGTTCCATTAGAATCCTTGATCTGTAATTGGTATTTCTCATGGTTGATCACTTGTCCTAGGCTTTGGGCATCCGGGGCATTTTGATACATGAAATTTGTCTCATCCCGGTTGATATCATCCTCGAGGTATTTACGGGTCTCATCCAATTCCAGATTCTTAGATACTTGGCGCAGGCTTCTTTTGACAGTCTCATTGAACTGTTCGCTGCGTGTCTTAAGTATAATGCTCACATAGTTTACCTGTAGGTATAATAACCCGGCGAAGGCAAAAGCCATAACTACCGCAAGCAACCAAATTGTCGACTTCCTCATATCAATATCTTTCTCTTAATATTGCAACAAATAACGTGTGTTTTAGTTTAATATTTACACAAAAAAGGTAAAAATAATCCGTTTAAAATGTTAATAATACTTTGTGAGCATAGAGAATGTATGCTAGCTAAGCATTGAAACTCCGCTGTTAATGCACTAGTTAGCGTTATTTTATCCTAAGTTTTTTATATATTATCCTACGTAAAAACAAGTCCGGTGCGTTCTTTGTTGCGCCCGGACTTTATAAAGTCTCCACTTAGGGGATTAAAATCGATGTCCCGGAGGAGGACCCATCGGACCTCTTCCCCGTCCGCTTCTACCCGGCGTTTTCACGTCGCTGGCACTGGCTCCACCTTTGAAGATGCTGAACCGATAGATGAAGTGTACCATGAAATAACTGCCTAGCGTGTTATATTCTGAGTCTTGTATATAGCTAGCGGTAACGGAACGGGAGATATTGCTTCGTTGTTGCAGGATATCGTAGATCTTGAAACGGAGCGTCCCTTGGTTATTCTTTAAGAAAGACTTGGAGGCTGAGGCATTCCATAGGACTTCGTTCTGTTTGAATCCGTCCCCGTAGCCAGAGTTGGTAGACCAGTTCACGTCACTCTCTATCTTGAAATTGAGGGGCAGATAGATTGTCGTGTAACCGCCGGCTCCGTAATTGAAGGTGTTTTGGTTATTTTCCTTTTGCAGGGAGTTGCTGGTGGCATTGTAACGAATATTCCCGTTTACGCCCAGATCCAGATAAGAGGAGCGGAAGTCGATACCACCACGTTCGGACAATATGAGATTCCGGTTCGTATTCTTCTCCTCGTTGATATATCCGTTGCTATTAGCGAACGAGGCCATTGTCATGGAGTTGATGGAGAATTTCTTATTCTTCAAGGGGGTGTTCAACATCATACGGACGTTGCCACTATAGTTGCCATTTACGTTTTTGTAAGTGGTGGTCTTTACACCTGTCTCTTGGTTATAAGAGGTATAACTTACGATATCGTTGATGATATAACTACCGTTTGCCATGATCATGAAGGCCCGTTGTTTCTCCGGCGTGAACTGTTGGAAACGAATAAATACGTTGTTCGTATAGCGGGGATTCAAATCCGGGTTACCGATCGTGATATTCGTCGGGTCCGAGATATCCGCTACCGGTTGTAATTGAGTCATGCTCGGTTGGCTGGTACGGCCATTATACATGATACGAAGATTCGTACGCTTATCGAACATATAGTTGAATTGAGCCATCGGGGAGAGGTTGACCACCTTACGGGTTATCTTGGATAAGGTCGTGTCGCCAACGAAATTCTCGCTGCTGGAATAGGATGGGTCCAGATTCAAGCCGATCGTGTAGTTGAACTTTTCCCGTTGAGACTTGAAGCTCAAGCTGGCCCGCTGGCTGATAAAGTTATTGCGATAGCTTTGGCTGTAGGCGGAATCTAATACATTATATATACCATCAGCGTCTTGGTTGTAAACATTCTTCAAGGCTTCTTGTTTCCGTTGGCTGATGCTATAAGTGGCTTGGATGAAATTATTATGCCCGATCGGTTCTACCCACGATACGTAGGCCCGGTAATTGAAACCTTTGTTGTCGTAACGTGAGCGCTGGTCGATAATGCTATTCTTCAAGGCATCAGTCTGGTTGAAATAAACGATGTCGGAACGGTTCATGCCGTCACTGTACGAATCGCTATTGCCTCCGGAAAGGGTGGCGCTGAACACACGCCCTTTGTTATTGAGCTTACGGCTGAAATCGATGCTGGCATTTAGGTTGTACCCGTTACTTTCCGAGTAATTGCTGGATTTGTTGGTATTGACCGTATCCCGTTCATTATCCAAGGTGGTAGCATCACTGAAATTGTCATTCATGCTATGGCTGAGGCTGAAACTCGGGCGGAAGATAAGTTGAGTCATCGTGTCCGGTTTCCATTCCAAGCGAAAGTCTACGCCAAAGTTATCGCTCTTCGTACGGCTCATCGCCTCGCTATTATCGTAGGAGGAACTATCTCCGGGAAGAATATTCTGCCGGTCGCTCTTGCTGCGAGCGTCATTGTCGGAATGGGAATAACGAGTATTTCCCCCAAGAGTTAGTTTATCCGGCTTGAATTCCTTGCTGAAGTTCAAACCTGCGTTTCCGGAAGAGGTGATACCGCTACCCGCTCCGAAACCTCCTCGTCGGCCTCCACCGCCTCCCATACCGGAGAACATTGTTGAGGCTAGATCGGAAAAGCCCATATTATTCGTGTTATTCGCTCCCCCCATGAACGTGATCTGGTCATTATTCACGAAACGATTGACCATGGCGTTGCCTTCATACCGATCTTTACTTCCGTATCCGCCATATGCGTTGCCAAACCAACCTTGCTTCATGCCGGGTTTCACGGTTAGGTTGATGACGGTCTCTTCCTCTCCATCGTCGAAGCCAGTCATTTGGGCCATATCGCTTTTTTTATCAAGTACCTGTAATTTATCGATCATCTTGGCTGGAAGATTCTTGGAGGCCACTTTCGGGTCATCGGAGAAGAACTCCTTTCCGTCCACCATTACCTTTTTCACCTCTTTTCCATTGACGGTGATCTTGCCTTCGCTATCTACCTCCACACCGGGCATCTTTTTCAATAAATCCTCCAAAACGGAGCCTTCGGTTACTTTATAAGAATCCGCGTTGTATTCCACTGTGTCGTTGCGAACGGTAACCTCGGGTGCCTTACCTATAACTACGGCTTCTCCCAACTCGATCGCTCCGTCGCTTAATTCAAGTTTACCTACGTTTACGGGATTTTTCTTTCCGGTGATTTGCAAGGGTTGGTACAATGGATCGTATCCGATGAATGTGATGTGTAGTAAATAACTTCCTTTCTTTACGTTTTTCAAGGTAAAACTACCATTACGGGCGCTCACCACACCTCGTACCATGGCACTGTCTTTTACGTTCAGCAATCGTACCGTTGCTTGCTCGATGGGGGTATCACTACCTTGCTCAACGACAGATCCGGTAACATTAACACCGCTTTGTTGTGCGAAAGCCATCGGTGAAAAAAGGATCATCAACAACATCAAAAGGCACTTTCCCGATTTCATAACTATATGGATTACATTGTTTACAATTACGAAAAGATAGACAAGGTTCACTCAAAATAGTTTAATATAACTTTTATGGATTTGATATTATTAACAATCGTGCAGGCCTTTGGATTTATGGAGAGTATTCTTAGAACAAGAACATTATAAAAGGTAAATAGTCCTTCAATTTAACCCGCAATATTTTCAAGGATTGTGTAATCCGGTATTCCACGGTTTTGATAGAAACCCCCAAGGCCTCTGCGATTTGGGGATTAGATTGCTCTCCGAATCGGCTAAGTTTAAATGTCTCCCGGTAATTCTCAGGCAATTCTTCGATCGCTTTCGTGATATTCTCTGTAAGCTCGTTTACGAAATAGGTATCAGGATTCTCAAATTGATCTTTAATCTTATCATAAATCAGGCTATGTACTCGCTCATGATACAATTGCCTTTTGATCGCATTGAGGCAACGATGCTTAACAGCCATAAAAAGATAGGATTTTAGGGATATCTCTACAAATAAGGAATTTCGGTTTTCCCATATAAATAACATTAGCTCCTGAATAAGTTCTTCGGCATCCTCATCAGAAACATATTGGGAAGCATATTCGCATAGCGGCGAATAAAATTTGATAAACATCTGTTTAAAAGCGTCTTTACTTCCTAATTGTATTTGTTCAATTAAAGTAGAATCATCCATAGCACCTTCTTCATCCTTTCTTTTCTGTAAGCAAAGATATATTTTATCTTGGATATTCAAGATTAAAATTAGGGTAACCGCATCGAAATATCACTTTTAGGACATCCTTATCGCAAGATATACTTACTTTACCGATGAAGTACTACTTACTTTACTGATAAAGTATATATCCTATGGGAAAGTAAGTAGTAAAATGTCCATTCCTAAAATCACTTGTCACTTTTGGGGTAGTTAAACAACTTTACTTGTCAATAAACTCATGATCCTCCTGGCTTACTTGTCACTCTCTGATAAAGCCTACCAAAAAGCTTGTCATC